>JADFIY010000043.1 GCA_022566415.1 Acidobacteriota bacterium | reverse complement strand
GATTGTTCTTGCGCCTTGCAGCGCCAGTTCGCCTGCCTGCAAGCCAATACCGAGTTCTCGTTCTGCGCCCAGTGTCTCAAGATCGCCGGTTAGACGGCCTATCAGAGCCTCTGCCTGCTCATTAGTCAGGTTGCGGGCTGCGGAGAATCGGTCAGCGATCGTGTCCGGTTCTTGGATGTGGAGGGCTAGGTGCTCGGGGGCGATCGCATCACATACCTCGACCGCTTGGTCGAAGTCGGCGACCACGATCGAGTATCCGCGTTCGAGGGCAGCGGAGGCAACTGGGGCTGTCGACAGCGAAGCCAGCTCTTGGTTGAGCACATCCTCGACCTTCGGGATCAGCTGCGGATCGTCGGTGACGAGGATCGGCAGGGCCTCGGGGTCGTGTTCGGCCTGTGCCAGGAGGTCTGCTGCGACCAACCGGGGGTCGGCGGCCCGGTCGGCGACGATAACGATCTCGCTTGGTCCGGCGAGCCCGTCGATCCCGACCTCGCCGACCAGGTGTTTCTTGGCAGCGGTGACCCACCGGTTGCCCGGTCCGACGACGACATCGCAGGGCGGGGATAGCGACCCGAAGGCCAGGGCCGCGATCGCCTGGGCACCGCCCACCGCAAGCAGGCCGTCGGCGCCGGCGATCGCCGCGGCGGCGATGGTCATCGGGGTTGGCTTCGGCGAGGCCACCCACACCTGCTCCACTTCGGCGACGCGTCCCGGGATCACGGTCATCAGCACCGACGAGGGCAGGGGGTGGCGGCCGCCGGGAGCGTAGGCGCCCGCAGTGGACACTGGTATCCAGCGATGCCCGGCGCGACCACCAGGGATAGGCACGTCGAGATCGTAAAGACACGACCGCTGCGCCTCGGCAAACGTTCGTATCCGCTTGGCGGCCCGGTCCAGCAACCCTCTCGCCGATGGATCGATTCCACCGAGCACGGACTTCAGCTCGTCGCGATCGAGGACAATCCGGTCTCCCGGCTCCAGGTCGCCGAACCGTTCTCCGTATTCTCTGACTGCCGCTTCTCCTCGGCGCCGGACGTCCTCGACGATCTGCGCTGCCTCGCCAAGGGTGACGGCGTTGATCGGGGAGCGGCGGTCCTTCAGCACCTGCTCCGCCGCGATGGTTCGCAGGCGGCCACTCATCGGATGTGCTCCGGTTTCGCTCGCATCGTCCGTCGGCGAACCCGTAGGGCGCGTCGGTCGAGTTCGTGTTCGATGTCCTCGATGGCAATCCCGGCGGTGGCGGCCTTGACCAGCGTGAAGTAAAGGAGATCGGCGGCCTCTTCGATCACGTCGTCTCGTGATGTCGCCGCCGCCAGCTCATCGGCCTCCTCGAGGAGCTTTGCCCGCAACAGCTCGGGATCACTCGCCAGGATGGCCGTGTTGGAGCCCTCCGGTGCCGAGTCGCCGACGATGGCTGAGATACGCCGCGACAGGTGTCCGAGCCCGTGGTCGTCGCCCCAGCAGGAGCGTGTGCCCAGGTGGCAGAACCCTTCACCGTGCTGGCGAACAGTGAAGCGCAGGGTGTCGCGGTCACAGTCGAGGTCGACCCGCACCAGCTCCTGGGTCGATCCCGATGTTGCCCCCTTCTCCCAGAGGCCGCGGCTCCTGCTGTGGTAGATTCCCCGGCGCCGGGTGACGGCCGCATCGAGGCTCTCCGCGCTGGACCAGGCCAGCCCAAGGGCGACGCCGCCCTGATCGACCACGACCGTCGGCCACAACCCGTCGGGCCGATCCGAGGTCATCGGGGCCGCGATGGCCTCGGCGAGGCCCAGCGTGCCCGAATACAGGGCCATGCCCACCTGGGTATCCGCCCCTAGACCATCGATGGCTGCAATCTCGGCGCTGGTTGCCACTCCTCCGGCGATGGTGACCCTGCGCTCTCCGGCGGCGGCGATCACCGTTGCCGCACGGTCAACATCTGTTCCCCTCATCCTTCCTTCCCGCTCCACGAACGTCACCAGGAACCCGCCGCACAGGTCCCTGAGCTCGGCGATCCTGTCGAGAACCGACGCGCCAGTGGTCCGGCGCCAGCCATGGGTGACGACGTCGCCGTTGCGCGAATCGAGGGCGACGATCACCCGATCGGCGGGTAGCCGTGCCAGCAGCTCGGGCGTGGCGGCAGTGCCGATGATCACCTTCTCTGCACCGGCGTCGAGCCAATCCAGAGCCGTCTCGGCCTCCCTGATCCCGCCTCCCACCCGAACCGGTGCCAGGCGGCACAGGCGACGGATCAGATCTCGGTTGGTTCCTTCTCCGCGAGCAGCATCGATGTCGATCACCGCCACCTCTCGGACAAGGCTGAACCGCTCCAGGATGGGCACCGGGTTGCCGGCGTCGATCGCCTCCACCTCGCCGCCGACGAGCTGGACGGCGCGGCCCGCGACCAGGTCGATGGAGGGAATGATCACGGTCTCACCCTCGTTCCATTGGCCAGGAGCTCATCCTTCAACGAACCGACGGTGGTGTCCCCGTCGTGCAGGATCGAGGCGGCCAGCACCGCCGTCGCTCCGGCGGCGAGCGCATCATGGAGATGGCCGGCGTTGTCGGCGCCGCCGGAGGCAATGATCGGGACTGTGACAACGGAAGCGACCGCGGCGATGAGGTCGAGGTCATACCCGGAGCGGGTGCCGTCACGGTCCCAGCTGGTCAGCAGAATCTCACCGGCACCGAGCAGCGCCGCCTCGGCGACCCAAGCCTCGACATCGATTCCGGTGCGGGTTCGCCCTCCATTGACGACGACCTCCCATCTGCCAGGTGAGGACTCGGCCGCGTCGACGGCGAGCACCGTGCACTGCGACCCGAACCGACCGGCGAGCTCAGCGAGCAGGGCGGGCCGTTTCACGGCTGCTGTGTTCACTGAGACCTTGTCGGCGCCTGCTTCGAGGAGGGAGCGGGCATCATCGACCCCGCGAACGCCACCGCCAACGGTCAGCGGAATCGACAGAACCTGGCGTACCATCAACGTGGTGTCAACGGCGTGGCCTCTGCCCTCGGGAGTCGCGGAGACGTCGAGGATGACGATCTCGTCCGCGCCCTGGTCCTGGTAGGCGGAGGCTCGGAGGACCGGGTCCCCGGCGTCGCGCAAATCCTGGAAGCGGACCCCTTTCACCACGCGGCCGTCCTTCACGTCGAGACAGGGAATGAGTCTGGGGGCCAGCATCAGGACCGGACCCTCTTGCCGTTGAGCCAGCGGCTCAGCAGTTCCGATCCCCAATCTCCGGAAAGCTCGGGGTGGAACTGGCAGGCGAGCAGGTTCCCCCGTTCGATCGCCGAGACGAAGCTGCCGCCGTATGAGGTCCGAGCGCACGTCCAGTCGTCTGGTACGGAAGTGAGCCGGTAGGAGTTGGCGAAGTACGCCCACCCTGGCATCAGGAAGCGACTGCCGGGCGCCGGCATCACTTGATTCCATCCCAATTGTGGGACGGTCAGGTGCTCTGGTAGCCGGGTGACCGTCCCGGAGACCACGCCGAGGCCCAATACGCCTGGACTCTCCTCGCTCTTCTCGCACAGCAGTTGCATACCGAGGCAAATGGCCAGCGTCGGCCTGCCCTCGTCGATCCGATCCACCAGCGCCTGGCGCCATCCCCGTTCATCGATACGCTCCATCGCCGCGGCGAAGGCACCAACGCCGGGCAGCACGAGCCGGTCTGCCGACCGGATCTCCTCGGACGACCGGGCCTCGCTCAGCTCGGTGCCGATCCGCCGGAAGGCGGCGGCCACCGATGCCATGTTGGCGGTGCCGGTGGGGACGACGACGACTTCGACGCTCATCCGAGGGAGCCCTTCGTGCTGGGGGCCCCGACCGTGGTGATCTCGATCGCCGACCGCAGCGCCAGTGCCGTCGCCTTGAACGCAGCCTCTGCCTGGTGGTGGGCGTTGTCTCCCCTGATCAGGTCCAGATGCAGTGCCATCCGGCCTTCCACTGCGAGTGACCGGAAGAAGTGGACCAGGTTCTCGGCGGCGACGTCGCCGACCCGGTCCGTAGCAAAATCGAGGTGGATCTCAGGCCAGGGACGGCCGGAGAGATCGATAACGCTCCTGACCAGCGATTCGTCGAGCGCCACCGAGGAGTTACCGAAACGCCGGATGCCGTCACGATCGCCCAGGGCGTTGAAGATCCCACGGCCTAAGGCGATGGCGCAGTCTTCGACAGTGTGGTGGTCGTCGACTGTGGTGTCTCCGACTGCGCTGAGCACCAGGTCGAACCCGCCGTGCTTGGCCAGCGTGGTCAGCATGTGGTCGAGGAATCCGAAACCGGTAGTCACGTCCGAGCTGCCGGTGCCGTCGAGATCGATCCTTCCCGTGATGGTTACTTCGTCCGTCTTCCTGTCGAGTGGTGCGGTCCTGGTCATGGGAGCAACTCCCCGAGGTCGTGGGTGCGGTCGAGCGTTCGTGCTGCCGGCGTTAGCGCTTTCATCGCCCGGGGATCCCTGCCAGGCGCAGCAACACCGATCGGGAGCACTTCCGCGGACCTGGCGGCTTCGATGTCGTCCCGGGTATCGCCGACCATCCACGCGTGTTCGACGGCGAGCCGCTGGAGCGCGAGTCGGATCGGCGCCGGGTTCGGCTTCAGCGGAGCGTCCTCCCTGGTCACCAGGACTGAGGTGTTCGACAGGAGCCCGAACCGGTCGAGGACCTCCTCTGCGTCGACCCGCGGCCGGCCGGTCACCACCCCGAGCGGTAGGGTCCGTGCCCATCCGGCCCATACTGATGCGTCGACAAGCGGGCGCTCGTTGGCCTTGAGCCCCGGTTCGGTTCCATTCCCCTGATACCGCGCCTCGAATCGGGCGGCGACCTCGCGGTAGTCGACTGCCACTCCCCGGTCGGCCAGTAGCCGACGGGTCAGCTCCCAGTCGTCGTTCGCTCCCCCCGACGACTTGACCCTTTCGATGTCGCCATGGGTCGCCACCACCCCGAAGAAGGCGGCGGTGTCGACGATCGCTCTCCGATAGGAGCCGGTGACATCGACGAGGACTCCATCGAGATCGAAGAGCAACGCCTCGGGGGCAAAGACGGTCGTCAGCACATGCTCGAGCCGGGCGAAATCCCGCGGATTCCCCGGCAGGGTGATCCTGACCCGGTCCCGCAGGCTGTCACGGTCAGGGAACCGGCGAATGCCGACGCCGAGCGCGGCGCAGGCGTCGGTCACCCATTGCGCGTCTCCAACCTCGGCGAGGAGGAAGTTTCCCTGGGACGGTATCGACGGGATGCCAAGCGCACCCAGCAGCTTGGCGAGATCGTCTCGCTCGGATCGGACTTCGTCCACGAAGGCGGCGATCTCATCACGCGGTCGGTCGAGCCGCTCGATGGCGATCGCCGCCGACAGGGACGAGATCGAATACGGGCTGCCGTAGGCCGATATCTCTTCGATCAGATGAGGTGGACCGAGCAGGTAGCCGACCCGAAGCCCTGCCAGGCCGTAGGCCTTGGACAGGGTGCGAACCACCATCACGTTGCCCATATCCAGCGCGGCGCCGGTGAGGTCTTCGTCGGCGAACTCGACGTAGGCGGCGTCGAGCACGACGAACCGCGCCGCCTCCGCCACCTTCCTCAGGTCGGCCTCGATGATGGTGGATCCGGTCGGGTTGTTTGGTGACACCAGGAACACGGCATTCGCATCTCCGGCGGCGTCGATGAGGTCTGCCGTCGGGAACCGTCCCTCCCACCATTCGATCTCGACCAATCGGGCACCGACCTGCTCCGAGTAGACCGAGATCATCTCGAAGCTGGGCTTGATGGCCACCGCGGTCTGCCCTGGGCCGAGACGGGCGAGGACACATCGGAAGAGTGCGTCGTCGCCTCCTGCGGTGACCAGCACCTGTTCGCTGGAGACGCCGTGGGTCTCGGCAAGCCGGTGGCGAAGTGCCGTCGTGTCTGGGTAGCGGCGGATCAGCTCGTCCACTCCGATGACGGAGCGGATCAGATCCACCGCCGCCGGACTTCCCTCGTTTCTGGACAGGTCGAGATCGACGTGCTGGGAGCGATACGGCACGGAGTACTGCGGTGTGCTCATGGGACGATCTGCTCCAGCTGGCTCACCGCGATATCGGTGGCGCCGCGCTCCTTGAGATTGGGTATGAGCTGGGGCAGATCGCGTCGGGGCACGGCTGCCTTGACCGACAGGCCGTCACCGCGGTGGAGATGAGCAATGGTGGGTTCACGCATCGACGGCAGGATCGCGATCACCGACTCCAGCTCGTCTTTGGTCACGTTGAGCTCGACCATCGCCCGTTCGCGTGCTTCGAGGACCGAACGCAGGGTCATCACCAGCGCCTCGATGGCGGTCTTCTTCTCGGGGGAGTCCAATGCGGCCGGGTTGGCGTAGAGGCGGGTCGAGGACCGGAACAGCTCCTCGACGACGACCAGGTGGTTGGCGGCCAGGGTTTCCCCAGTCGCCGTTATGTCGACGATGACGTCGGCGTCTTCCGGAGGAAAGACCTCGGTGGCCCCGTGGGAGCGTACGAACGTCGCAGCCAGGCCTCGTTGCTCGATCCAGCGCCGGGTCAGTCGTTCGTACTCGCTCGCCACCACCAGGGGTCGCCCGGGCAGCGCCCCTGCTTCCAGCAACGACTCGGGAGCGGCCACCACCATCGACACCGGGTCGAGCCCCGTGTCGAGGAGCTCAACGAGGTCGGCGTCCTTCTCCGCAACCCAGTCGGCCCCGGCGAAGCCGGCGTCGCGGGATCCTGCGACCAGCATCTCGACGATGGTCTGCGGTTTGAGCAGTTTGACCTCGTACCCGGGTACCGAGGGCACCGGCCGGTAACCGCGCGGCCCGGAGCGGAGCTCGATCCCGGCCGCGGCCAGCAGGCCGGTGACCCCTGCTTCGATCCGTCCCTTGGGGACGGCGAGGTGCATGAGGCTCACGCCGTCGAGGCCTGTGTCGTTTTTGGATGGCATGCGTACTTTCCCGCCGCCAGAGCGGTTGGCATGTCCGTCCATGGGAAACGCCGACCGCTTGGGTCGGCGTGTGGGGGGTGATTCTTGCTTAGGCGCCCACTATCGACCGACCCGAGACGGGTGGTGATGGTGATGGGCGTGCGCGAAGCACCGGTTCATGTGGGGAAAGACCGTAGCCCACCCGGACGGGTCGCACAAGGGCCTTCTTGGTGGCAGGCCGCCTCAGGGGCCGAGGTCGGTGACGAGCAGGTCGTCGTAGGTCTCTCGCCGCACTACGAGCCTGGCCTCTCCGTCTGCGACAAAGACGACGGCAGGTCGGAGCACCTTGTTGTAGTTCGAGCCCATGGAGTGGCCGTACGCCCCGGTCACCGGGGTGGCCACGATGTCTCCGACCTCAACGTCTACCGGCAGCCAGCCGGCGGAGACGAGCACGTCACCGGTTTCGCAATGCTTCCCGACCAGCCTGATCTCCCGGGTTCTGGGGGCCTTGACGGCACCGGGGAGGAAGGTCTCGTAGCCCGACCCGTAGAGCACTGGTCTGGGGTTGTCGCTCATGCCGCCGTCGACGGCCACGTAGGTGCGGATCCCCGGGATGACCTTGATGGTGCCCACTGTGTACAGGGTCACCGCCGCCAAGGCGGTGATCGCCCTGCCCGGCTCGACCGAGATCCTCGATCGGAGGCCGTGTTGGGCGGCAGCGGCTCTGATTGTCTCCGCCCACCGGGTGATCGTCGGCGCCTCCTCTCCCTCCACGTATGCGACCCCGAGCCCCCCGCCGATCGAGACCTCCTCGAACTGGTCCGGTCCGGTGAACGCGGCGATAACGCCCAGGGCTTCGGCGTACGACTCGTCGCGGAACACCTGGGAGCCAATGTGGGCGTGGATGCCCCGCAGGATCATCGCCGGGGATGTTTCGGCGTGTGCTACCGCCTCGGAAGCGGCACCGGTGGAGACGGTAAACCCGAATTTCGAGTCGTCCTGGCCGGTCCGCACGAACTCGTGCGTGTGCGCTTCCACTCCGGGCGTGATGCGGATGAGGACTTCGGGGGGTTTGAGCCCGTCGCCGATCAGCGTCTCGATGCGGTCGATCTCGTCGAACGAGTCGACGACCAGGCACCCGACCTCTTGTTCGAGCGCCATTCGCAGCTCGGCAAGACTCTTGTTGTTGCCGTGGAACACCAGGTCCGTTGCGGGTACTCCGGCGGCTCGGGCAACCGAGAACTCTCCCCCCGTAGCCACGTCGAGACGCATCCCCTCCTCGTGGGCGAGTCGGGCCATGGCGGTGCACAGGAACGCCTTGGTGGCGTACACCGCTCCTTCCCCGAAGGCGGCGACCACTTCCCGGCATCGTGCGCGCAGGTGAGCCTCGTCGTACACGAACAGCGGGGTGCCGTATTCGGCCGCCAGTTGGATGGTGTCGACCCCACCGATCGTCAACACCTCATTGCTCGATATAGCAGCAGTGTCAGGGAGCAGTGATGCCGAAAGCGGGTTCACGCTGCCGGGTTCACCCCACGAGCAGCCATGCTCATGAAGCGCCCTGCGCACGGCTGGCGGGCTCGGCCAGCGTGAGCAGCTCGGTCGCAAGTCGGTCACCGGTCACACGGTCATCGGCAACCACCAGCACGGTGTTGTCCCCGGCAACCGTCCCAAGCACATCGGGATGGCCCGCCTCGTCGATCACCTGGGCCAGGGCCGAGGCGTAACCAGCGGGGGTATCGATCAGCACGAGATTGCTGCTCCCCCGTATCGAGGACGCCCAGCGACGCAAGGCCCGGGAGAGCACGACGATCCGGTCGTTGTCCTTGGTGCCCGGCATTGCATAGATCATCCGCTGCCCGTCTCCCCGCACCTTCACCAAGCCCAGCTCGGCAATGTCGCGTGAGATCGTGGCCTGGGCGGCTTCGATGCTCACCTCACGCAGCGCAGCCACCATCTCGGATTGGGTAGAAATGTCCCGCTGCTCGATCAGCCTCAGAATCTCGGCCTGGCGGGAACGCTTGCTCATCCTCGATCCAAGGCAGGCTCAGGTGGTGTAGTCGGCATTGATGCTCACATACTCCTTGGTGAGATCGGTCGACAGATAGCTCGCACCCGCGTCGCCGATCCCCAGATCGAGGTCGATCTTCAGCACCTGGGCGTCCATGTCCGGCTCACCACCGGTGGGCTGGCCATTGCTGAACAGCGCCGTGCCGTTGAAGCTCAGCTCGAGTCGATCGACGTCGACCTTTGCCGGGCCCCGGTCAGAGGTCGCCGATCCGGCGGCGGCGATCACACGACCCCAGTTGGGGTCTCTGCCGAACGCCGCGGTCTTCACCAGACTCGAGGTGGCGATTTGTCGAGCGATGGCAACGGCATCCTCATCGGTGGCGGCGCTACTCACCCGGATCTCGATCAACAATGTGGCTCCCTCGCCGTCCGCCACGATCTGGCGAGCTAGATCGCGGCAAACCTGCTGGAGCGCCGATTCGAATTCGGTGTCGACACGAGGTGCCTCGGCGGCGCCATTGGCCAGCAGGATGACCGCGTCGTTCGTGGAATTATCTCCATCGACGGAGATTCGATTGAAACTCGACTCGACCGCAGCCTGCAGAAACTCGGAGGCTTGGTCGGGGACGAGGGCGTAGTCGGTGGTGACGATTGCCAGCATGGTGGCAAGTGCGGGATGAATCATCCCGGAGCCCTTGGCGATCCCGCCGACGGCGAAATCGTCGGTGGCGGCCACCGAGTGCTTGGGCCGGGTGTCTGTGGTCATGATCGCTTTCGCGGCATCGATCCCGCCCTCGTCGCTCAGACTCGCCACCACCTGTGGCAGACCCTTGCTGATCTTGTCGATCGGAAGCGGTACGCCGATGAGGCCGGTGGACAGCACCAATACCTCCTCGAGCGAGAGGCTCAGCAAGGCTGCGGTTTCCGAAGCCATTGTGATGGCGTCCGACTCTCCTTGGGCTCCGTTGACAGCATTGGCCACCCCCGAGTTGATCACAACAGCTTGTGGCTGGGCGCTGCGCAGATGAGACTTCGACACCCGGATGGGTGCTGCCTGCACCTGGTTGGTGGTGAACATGGCTGCGCCCGTTGCCCGAGGCACCGATCGAACGATCGCCAGATCCTTTCGGCCGTTTCGGCGAATTCCAGAAGACACGCCGCTAGCAACGAAGCCGCCCGGTGCGGTTACGCTCACCGTTCCCCCACGTACATCGAAGGCGTTGATCTTTTCATGACGAATCCTGCACTTGGATCGGCTGGTTCTTGGTGTCCATCTGACATAACCTACTGAGTATTATGCAATGCTAGAGAATAACATCCGTCGGGTGCCCGAAGACAAATTCGAACCCGACGGGGAAAGCGACCACCATAGACGCCCACGGCCGTGTGCGACGGGGCGAAGACTCGAAGCACTCGCCCCGGCGAGACCGCGGCGAGAAAGGGCATGAGCTCGACAGACGGCCATCGGGTCGGCATTCTCGGAGCATCCGGTTACGCCGGCGCCGAGCTGATGCGCCTATGCGCCCAGCACCCTTCCTTTGAGATTGCGTTTGCATCGGCCGGGAGCCAGGCAGGCGTCGCAGTCGGTTCCCTTTACCCGAGCCTGGCCGCCGACTACCCCACCATGGAGTTCAGTCACTGGGAGGAGGTCCCCGAAGGGCTGGACGTCGTGTTCGTCGCCCTGTCCCACGGTGTATCCCAGGAGGTGATTCCCCAGCTCGTCGCCAAGCACATCATCGACCTCGGCGCAGACTTCAGGCTGGACGACCCCGCCCTCTACCCAACCTGGTACGGCTGGGAGCATGCGGCGCCGGAGCTGCTCGACGACTTCGTGCTCGGGGTGCCCGAACTGTTCCGGGACGAATTACGGGGGGCGGCGGCCATCGCCGTCCCCGGCTGCTACGTGACGACAGCGACGCTGGCACTGGCCCCGCTGCTGGCAGCCGGTCTCATCGAATCGACCGGGATCGTGGTCAACGGAGTAAGCGGTGTCTCCGGCGCAGGGCGCGGCGCCACGGCAGGCACATCGTTCTCCGCGGTGAATGAGACCTTCGCTCCGTACGGGCTCCTGACACACCGGCATACACCGGAGATGGAGATGATCTTGACCCGCGTCGCGGGAGAACAGGCGGAGTTGCTGTTCACCCCGCATCTGGCCCCAATGACCCGGGGCATCCTGGCGACCTGCTACGCACAGGCGAGCGGTGACCACGACACGGAAGCTCTTCTGGAGGCGATGTCTTCGCGCTATGCCGGCGAACCGTTTGTCTCGGTGTTGACAGGAATCCCAACCACCAAGGCCACGCTGGGATCCAACGCCATACACATGACGGCTCGGCGCGATCAACGCACCGGTTGGGTCATCGCCATCGCCGCCCTGGACAACCTGGTCAAAGGAGCGAGCGGGCAGGCCGTTCAGTGCGCCAACCTGGCGATCGGCATCGATGAGGCATCGGGGTTGGCGCGCGCCGGGGTCTATCCATGACCGACAGCCCCGGGGCCGCAGCCATTTTGAGTCAGGCGCTTCCACATATTCAACGCCTTCGCGGGCAGACGATCGTGGCCAAGACCGGAGGGCGCGCTCTCGCCGATCCTGAGCTGGCTCGTCAAATCGCCGGCGACGTCGTCTTGATGCACTCGGTCGGGATCCGATGCGTCGTCGTTCACGGCGGCGGACCGCAGATCTCGGAGGTGCTCGACCGCTTCGGCAAGGAAACCGAGTTCATAGAAGGACACCGGGTCACCGACGCCGAGTCCCTCGAGATCACCCGGATGGTTCTCGTCGGAAAGGTGAATCGCGACATCGTCTCCGAGATCAACCGACACGGGCCGATCGCCCTCGGCGTGTCCGGCGAAGACGCCGGGCTCATCCTGGCAGAGCAGAGGCATCCGGAGTTGGGGTTCGTTGGCAACGTCAAGGCCGTGAATCCCCATATCCTCGAACGCCTGCTCGCCGAACAACTAGTCCCCGTGGTCTCAACCATCGGCACCGACGAGGCGGGCCAGGCCTACAACATCAATGCCGACGTTGTCGCCGGCGCGATCGCCGCCGCCGTCGATGCCGCCAAGTTGATCTACCTGACCGATGTTGATGGTCTGCTCGAGGATGTTTCCAAGCCCGGCTCGCTCACCGCAAAGGCGACCGATACCCAGATCGAGGCGCTGATCGAGCAGGGGTCGATCCGGGATGGGATGCTCCCCAAGCTCGAGGGCTGCCTCACTGCGGTGCACGGCGGCGTCGGATCGGCCCATATCGTCAACGCCACGACACCCCATTCCCTCCTCGTTGCGCTGACCGACCGGGAGCTGGGGACCACGATCTCGCGGCAGCAATGACGACCCACACTGGTGCTGTACCCGTGGCAGCCCACCTCCGCAGTCTCTGACCAAGACCTAAGATTCCCAACTCTCATGAAGCAGCCACAAACGATGCTCGACAAGGTCTGGGACGATCACGTCGTCCGTAGCGCCCCCGGCGAGCCCGATCTGCTCTATGTCGACATGCACCTCATCCATGAGGTGACGTCTCCGCAGGCCTTCGAGAGCCTTACGCTGTCCGGGCGCCGGGTGCGGAGACCCGACCTCAGCATGGCGACCGTCGACCACGGCATCCCGACGGTGGGGCGGGAACTCGGCATCACCGACCCGCTGTCCAAGCGCCAGATCGAAGCGCTCGAGCAGAACTGCGAGGAGCACGGCATCACGCTGTTCGGCGTCGACGATCTGCGCCAAGGCATCGTCCACATCATCGGCCCCGAGCAGGGCCTCACCCAGCCCGGCATGTTCATCGTATGTGGCGACTCGCACACTTCGACCCACGGTGCCTTCGGAGCGCTGGCCATCGGCATCGGTACCTCGGAAGTCGAGCATGTGCTCGCCACCCAGACCCTCCCACGGGCCAAGCCCGGCTCGTTGGCAGTCACCGTCGACGGAGACCTTCCTCTCGGCGTGACCGCCAAAGACGTCATCCTCGGAATCATCCGGGAAATTGGTGTGAACGGTGGTCATGAGACGGTCATCGAGTACCGCGGAAGTACCATCACCGGTCTCTCCATGGCTGGCCGGATGACGGTGTGCAACATGTCCACCGAGGCCGGGGCAGTGGCGGGAATGATCGCACCGGACGACACGACTTTCGCCTATCTGGAAGGCAGGCCGTATGTGCCCACGGGCGCCCTCTGGGAGGAGATGGTTGCGTACTGGGAGACCACCCCTTCCGATGCCGATGCCGTATTCGACCGCGAGGTCGTCATCGATACGGCCGGTCTGGAGCCGTTTGTCTCCTGGGGCGTCAACCCTGCCCAGGTCGTCGAGGTAACCGGCCGGGTCCCTTCACCGGACAGTTTCGACGACCCGCTGGAGCGGGACAGCGCTCGGCGTGCCCTCGAGTACATGGATCTGGAACCGGGAACGGCCATGACGGACATCGGGATCGACCGCGTGTTCTTCGGCTCGTGCACCAACGCCAGGATCGAGGACCTCCGCGCCGGGGCCGAGGTCATCCAGGGCAGGACGGTGCACCCCGACGTCGGAGCCATGGTGGTGCCCGGCTCCGGGCTGGTGAAGCTGCAGGCCGAGGAAGAGGGCCTCGACCGCATCTACAAGGAGGCCGGGTTCGAGTGGCGCGACGCCGGCTGTTCGATGTGTCTCGCCATGAACGACGACATTCTGTCGCCAGGAGAGCGATGTGCCTCGACGTCGAACCGCAACTACGAGGGAAGACAGGGTCGCGGCGGGAGAACCCACCTGATGAGCCCACAGATGGCCGTCGCCGCAGCAATCGCCGGGCACCTCGTTGACGTCAGGGCGTGGCAATGAAGCCGGTTTCCGTCGTCGAGGGTCAGATGGTGCCGTTACCGCACGCCAACATCGATACCGATCAGATCATCCCCAAGCAGTTCCTCAAAGGCGTGAAACGCACTGGCTTGGGGCCGAACCTGTTCTACAACTGGGCCTACGACGAGGAGGGCGAGCGCGAGTCGGGGTTCGTGCTCAACCGGCCGGAGTATGCGGAGGCGGCGGTGCTCGTTGCGGGTCCCAACTTCGGCTGCGGTTCTTCCCGAGAGCACGCGGTGTGGTCGTTGGCCGACGCCGGGTTCGAGGCGATCCTGGCGCCCTCCTTCGGACCGATCCTTGAGAACAACTGCTACCAGAACGGGTTGCTGCCGGTGGTGCTCGGCGACGATGACGCAGAGGAGTTCGCCAAGCTTGCTGCGGACCCTGCCAATTCGGTGACGATTGACCTGCCGGCCCAGCGGGTGTCCTCCGGCGACTTCACCGCCAGCTTCGAAATCGATCCCCATGTCAAGGAGCGCCTGCTCAATGGCTGGGATCAGGTCGACATCACGCTGCAATCCGTCGCCGACATCGAAGCCTACGAGTCGTCCCGTCCGAGCTTCATGCCCGCCCTCGGCTAGAGAGTGCACCGATCGGTGACCGGTCGGCGCGACAGAAGCTGAGCCTTTGTTTTCCCGCTCTTGCCACTGCTTGGCAGGCCGCTCGGGCCCCGGCTCAGCGGAGTTCTCTGGTCGTTGAGGCACGGTGGTCGCATCCGCTTCGCCTTCGTTTCCCACTCCTGGCTACGGCCCGCTCGGGCCACGGCACCGCAAATGGCCTCACCGGCACCGGATCGCGGCCAAGTTGCCGACGGAGGCGCGACGGATGAAGGCCACAAGGCTGGACAGCGAAACCAGGAACCCGCCGCACTGAATCCCGGCACGGTCCCGCCATACAACTACCGCTCCTCGTCGTTGGAAAGCCCGCTGAGCACGATCCCCGTACACGATCGCCCACGGCGGTGTCATTGCCATCGTGCTGCGTCCAGCCGCCATGCCTTCCAATCTGTACATCAAG
>JADFIY010000042.1 GCA_022566415.1 Acidobacteriota bacterium | reverse complement strand
GCACCAGAGTCACCGACACCACAGCAAGGGTCCACCACCGCAGACGGTGTTTGCGCAGTTCGGCCGGCGATTGTGCCTCCTGCTGGCCTCCGCCGGTCTGTTTCTGGGTCGCTTCGAGTGTCATCGTGAAACCTCCTCGCCGTCAGCAACGGCTGGTTCGTGAAACCAGGCGACTCCCAAGTCGGCAGATTCCCACTTGAAGAGACCCACCTGATTCCTTATAGTATGTTTGGTATAGAACATCATGTCTGATAACAAACAGTATGTATCGGACACTGGGGTGTCAACAGTCAAAAGCGCCGAACCGTGCGGTACGGGACACACCCCAGCAATTGCCCGGAAACCGAGAAGGTGACAATGACCAACGAGCGACCACCGGACCGGCGGGTGCGCCGAACCAAGCAGCGACTCAACGACGCGCTCGAGTCGCTCATCATCGAGAAGGGCTACGACAAGATCACGGTGCAAGACCTCATCGACCGGGCCGACGTTGGCCGGTCGACGTTCTACGCCCACTACGAGACAAAAGACGATCTTCTGATCAGCTGGACGGAGCTCGCCGCTGATATGGAGCTGCACATGGCACAGGAGCAAACCGACGCCGGGTCGACCATGCCGAGCCTCACCCTGTTTCGCCACCTGGGCGAGCACCACCATCTATACAAGGCGATGCTCGGCGGTCGCGGGATCGATATCGTCACCGAGATGATCCACAGCACGTTGCTGGGTCACGCCACATCGGTGCTGGAACGGCGCCCGGACGCCAGCGACCAGACCACCATCCCGATCGAGGTTCGAGCAGGGTTCCTCGCCAGCTCGCTCCTCGCACTCCTGACCTGGTGGCTCGACAACGACATGCCCTACCCGCCCGAAAGCATCAACGAGATGTACCAGGAACTCACCAAAACCACATAGGCCCCCACGGGGCTGAACCCGTGCACCCAGATAGGAGACGACCGCCGAAGAAAGGCCACAGGATTCCCCGGCGAACAGATGGCCGGTCATTACCGACTCTTTGGTGAAGAACGCCAGCAACCGGCTGGGGGGTTCTTCGATCGGTTGACGGCTCCTGGACCGCCGCTGCCGCCTGCTGGTGGTTCAGGTCGAGTGGGCTGCCAGGTTCGCTGTGAGGGCCCGTTCGACCACGATCTGCGGGACCGGGTCCAGTCGCAGATTGAAGGCGTTGATCTCCTCGCCGCATTCAGAGCACACGCCCTGGGTGTGCATCACGCGGTCACAGGTCGTGTGAATCAGTCGCACCGGCGGCTCGTTCTCCGTCTCCCACCTGTCGCCCCATGCGAGAAGGGAGGTGAGGATCGGCACCAGATCCCGCCCTTTCTCGGTCAGCCGGTACTCGTACCGGGGCGGATGCTCCTGGTACGGCTCCTTGCGCATGATCCCGGCGTCCACGAGCTTGGAGAGACGTCTGGTCAGGATGTTTCGCGCGATACCGAGACTGTCTTGGAAGTCGTCGAAGCGCCGGACGCCGTAGAACGCGTCGCGCAGGACCATGAATGTCCATCGCTCTCCGATGTGCTCGAGCGTTCGCGCCACCGAGCAGTCGAGATTGTCGTAGCCGTTGGTACCCGTCTTGCGGGATGTTGTCGGTGCCATGTCGACATCATATACGAGTGGGTTGCCTTTCGCAACGGACTATGCCATAGTGGGTTGTATATCGAAACTCACTAAGGAGGAGCCGATGTTGCGAAAGCTCAGAAACCGAGCGCGACAGACTGTCAAAGAACGCATCGAGATCAATCTCGACGGGTTCGAACTCGACCTCACGCCCGAAGAGATCATCGCCGATCTCAACTACGGCGTTGGCCCGATCGCGGAGACCGCCCGGTTGGTGGAGGAAGGCCGCCCTGAGGTCGGCAGGGTCCTATGAGTCGGAGGGAGGCGGTAGCGCTGAAGACAATAAGCGTGGGCCTCGCCGGCCTCTCGTACGTCGCACCAGCGCTCGCTGGCCGTATCGCTACGTATCTGTGGTTCACGCCGTTCCCGCTCGCGCGGCCTCGGTCACCGGGGATTCCACCGGGGGCAAGGAGAATCACCTTCGAGTCGCCTGGACTGGTGGTCCACGGGTATGAGATAGGCGATGGTTCGCGAACGGCTCTCTTGATCCACGGATGGGCCGGGTCGTCGCGGCAATACCGCCGGATCGCCCTGCGGCTTACGCAGGAGGGCTACCGATGTGTGGTCATCGACCTGCCAGCCCACGGCATCGAGGCCGGACGTTCCACGGACGCGTTGGAGATGGCGGACGCGATCGAGATCGCTGGCAACGCGCTTGGCAAGGTCGACATCGTCGTCGCCCACTCACTCGGAGCAATGGCCACAGCAGTGGCGATGCAAGGTTCGCTCAGAGCCGACAGGCTGGTGCTCGTAGCCCCCGGCCTGCGGCCCCATCAAGCGCTCGACTGGTTCGTAGCGACCCTTCGGCTTCGGCCCGCGGTCGCGACGGCTGTGGAACAATCGATGGAGCGCAGATTCGGCGAAGACCTCTGGGACCGAATGCCGAAAGAGATGCTCGACATGAACGTCCCCGGCCGCACGCTGCTCATCCACGACGTCGATGATGACATCGTGCCGATTGACCACGCGAAGCTGCTGTCTGAGCGTTGGGGTGTGGGGCTTGTGAGCACACGGGGCCACGGGCACAATGGCGTGCTCCGGGCATCTGAGGTCATCGACCAGATCGCGATCTTGGCCTCTGCCGAGCCGGTGTCGGTTTAGCGGTTGCGTAATCCGGGAAACCCACGGCTCGCATTCCGGGGCCCGGCAACTGATGACACCTCTAAGGGGGAAACCAGCACACGAAGCGAAAGCGTCATCCCCGGCACGAAGGACGGAAACCAAATGACGAGTCAGATCGCTGTGCGAACTGAGCACCTGATCGGGCATTCTTCTAGCGGATGGACCGCAATGAGGCGTATTGGGCCGTAACACGATGACATGGCCAATCGATGAAAGCCCCTGCTACGCAACACTCTTCGGTATGAGGCGGTGACGATGCGGTCGACCTATCGCCGGGACCGCTCGACCGCTTCGAAGGGAGCATCCACTTGGGGACCTGCGCCTCAGAGACGAAGCCGGCAATATCTTGGGCGACGCCTCCGAGCCCGTCATGATCGGAGGCCTGGGCACGCACCGGGGAGTGGCGACGCTGGTGTTTCGCGTCCAATGTTGAGGGCGCAGGTCCGCTCGTCGGCAGCTCCGCTGTGTAGCTTTGGCTCATGAGCTTGTCACCTGAAGCGTTGGCTCGGGCCACGCCTGCGACGAGGGACCGATATGTCGATTTGTTGAGGGCCTTCAGCATCGTGGCTGTCGTGGTGGGTCATTGGTCGATCGCACTGATTCATTGGGAGGACGGGCGGATCTTCGTCCAGAACGCAGTCGGGCATCAGTCGGGTTTGTGGATAGCGACGTGGGTGCTGCAGGTGATGCCGTTGTTCTTCTTTGTAGGGGGTTTTCCAACTCTCGGGGCTGGCAATCGGTGCAACGTACCGGCGGTAGTTATCGGGTCTTCATGCGACAGCGGCTCATCCGGCTGTTGAAACCAACTGCGGTGTTCGCGGCGGTGTGGGTGGTCATCGAGGCTGGGCTTCACGTGTTTGATGTCGGAGCCCCTGGTCTGTTTCGCGGCACGTTCCTGCCGTTCGGCCCACTGTGGTTTCTGGTCGTGTACATGGGTCTGATCGCCCTAACGCCGGTGATGCTCGCTTGGCACCAACGATGGGGGCTCGGCGCAGTCGTAGTCCTGATCGCTGCGGTTGCGGTCGCCGAGGTGCTCCGCTTCGGGTTCGGTGTGGGTTGGGTCGGGTGGCTGAACCTGGCGACGGTCTGGTTAGCGGTGCATCAGGTCGGGTACTTCTACGCCGACGGCTCCCTGCTTCGGGCCGGGCGGCGGCTGTGGTGGGCGATGGTGTCCGCAGGTTTGGTCGCTCTCGTTGTGCTCACCAATCTGGAGTTGTTCACCGGCGAGTTGTGGTATCCCCGTTCAATGGTGGGGGTGGATATCGAGCCAGTGTCGAACATGGCGCCGCCGTCGATCGCCATCGTGGCGCTGGCGTGTTGGCAGATCGGAGCGGCGATGTTGCTGCGAGCACCGGTCAACCGGTGGCTGCAACGCCCGCGGGCCTGGGCGGGGGTGGTGTATGTCAATTCGATCATCATGACGCTGTTCCTATGGCACCTCACCGCGCTGGTGATCGCCATCCTGGTGCTGTACCCGCTCGGGTTCGGGCACCCAGTGAATGTTACAGCCCGGTGGTGGGCCGAGCGGGTGCTATGGCTTTCCGCGCCCGCGATGATCCTGTTCGCGCTGGTCTGGATCTTTGGCAGGTTTGAGCGGCCTGCGCTGCGGCCATCACCGACAGCTGTCGAGTAGCAGGTCGTCAGGTGGTCGCCAGCTCGGCGGATCCCGAGGCTTGGCATTGTCTGCGAATGTCATCATCCGACCAGCTACCGAAGGCCACTGACTGTGCGCTAGGGCACAAGAATTGACATCCCCCACGGGGTCATCGCTTACCGGTCCGCCTCAACCGGCCGCCGCCGCGGTTGGCATTGGTTTGGCGCACAGTCATCGGGAGGACGTCGAACTCTCTACGTCGCCGCGAGTGGTTTGGACCGGATGACTGGTGACGAACCCGTCGACGGTGTTCGCGATCAGCTCGTCGGAGATCCGGGCTCGCCGCATCACATGCTGATGGAATATGGGTCCGGCGAGCTGGGCGACCGCCTCGTCTGGCTTGATGGATCGATCAAGCCGGCCATCGTCAATGGCCCCAGCGACGATGCCCCGCAGCGGTGCCGTGACTCCAGCGACGAAACGACGTTGGGCGGGGATGAGATCGTTCGAGCGGGTGGCGTGGTCGAGCAACGCGACAAACATGACACGGAACGGACGCCTGTTGAGACGAAGCCGCAAGCTCTCGAGGGCATTGGCGAGGTCGACGCGCAGATCACCGATGGTCGGCGCCGCGTGATCCGGGGCCAGCACGCGGTCGATGGCGTCGAGCAACAATGAGACCGGGTCGGGCCAGAGGCGATAGATCGTAGAGCGGGCGACACCGGTCACTGTGGCGACGCGTTGCGGCGTTACGGCATGGTGGCCTTCGGCGATGAGCAGATCGGTGGCTGCGTCGAGCACGATCTTGCGAACCCGCGTGGTTCGGGGATTCTCCGTCGCCTCCTGGTGATCTCGTGACTTCTGCGCCATGCAATCTCCTCCGAATAGTTGGGAATGTTGATGACCGGTGTTCGTTTGCTATCTTGCAGGACGCTATGTAGCTTTAGCAACACTATGTCCGTGAACTAGATTAGCCACGGTTGTCGAGAAAGGACAGACAATGGACCGCACACATCCGACCGACCTCTCCCGCTGGTTTGCCTATGGCATCGACGCCATCGGAAGAGGGGATTACGACCGAGGGGTCGCCATGTGGGAGGAGAGCCTCGCGGACGATTTCTCGTTCAAGTTTGTCTTCTACCCCGGCGGTCCGTCGATGGAGTGCCCGGGGCCCGAGTGCCCGATCCAGGAATTCGACAGCAGGGCACAGCTGCGTGCCCAGTTCGCCCAGGGCGAATTCCAACGCCAGGGATACCTAGCGACACAGCACCAAATGCACAACGTCGAGGAGAGGAGCCGCAACGGCAACCAGGCAGACGTGTTCGCCTACATCCAGGCCAACCACTTCCTTCCGGACAGCGTCGTTGACATCTTCTGGGGCGACTACACGATCACGTGTGTAGAAGTCGATGGGCTGTGGCAGGTGCAGCACGAGGAGATCGTTGGAACCTCCTTCGTCAGGTTCCAAGGCTCAGCAGTCAGCTGACGTCATGAGCGAACTGCGAGGCAGTAGATGGCTGGTCTAGGCAAGCTGCTGCTGGTGGCAGCGTTGGTCGTCGCCGCCTGCAGTGGAAGCTCCGATTCGACGACCACACAGGCTTCCACAACGACGCTTCCGCCGGCACCGACATCGGCACCAAACACGACGGTGGCCACAGGTAACACAGGGGACACAGTGCAATCGACCTTCCTACTTTCAACAAGACCGGGAGAGAAACCCAGCGTCACCAGCGGTATCCCGCACATTCAGCTCGACCAGAACTCGTCAGACGAGATGCTCGACGAGCTGGCTACGTGGGCGTTTTCGCTCGCCGGAGTCGTTGAACAGCCGAGCCAGGCGTCGCTGCCTGGCGCCAGAGGCCTCACCGTTGCCGGCGAACTACCGGCTCGCCGCGAAGCGATGATCGTGGGGCGAGAGTTTGGCCATATCCACCCCGGTGGCAGCCTCCATCTCCGGCTTCCAGCAGGCGAGGCTGGAGATGTCGTCGATGAGGGCTGGGGCGAATATCACCCCTTTGCTCTCGACGGCACGATTCCGGGCCTGGTCATGGTCTACGCTCCCCGGACCGCCGAGGACCTCGATGTTGTCAAGACTATCATCGAGGCCTCGGTTGCCTTCGCGCTGTCCGGCGACGGGTAAATTCACTTCGAAACGTACCGATCCGACACCGACCGGTCGAGGGATCGCCGCTGACGGGGCCAAGGAACTCTTGTGCCGAATCGGTACGCCGCCCATCTGGTCGCTGACCGCCCGGTGGCGATCGTCAGGTAGGCCGGTCTGGTGAAAGCACTAACAGCACCTCCAGGCTGCGGGATCGTGGATGGCTGCGTCGGGCTTAGCTGGGGTCGACCACGTCTGTCGACAACTCTTCCAGGGACGCAAGCACCACGTCGGCGATGGCCATCACCTCGTCGTCGGGCGGATAGTGAGGGTTGGGGATGGCGATCACCCGCATACCGGCCTCCGACGCCGACCGAATGCCGGCAGCAGAGTCCTCCACGGCGGCGGCAGACGCTGGTTCGACACCGAGA
This sequence comes from Acidobacteriota bacterium, assembly GCA_022566415.1. Taxonomy (GTDB): domain Bacteria; phylum Actinomycetota; class Acidimicrobiia; order Spongiisociales; family UBA5794; genus JACZST01. The sequence continues at coordinate 7,868 of JADFIY010000042.1, read as the reverse complement.
CGGCGCGCCGCCTCCAGGTAGACGTCCGGTGCCGGTTTCCCTCGTTCGACCTCCTCGGAGGACACGGTCACCCGGAACTGCTGGCTGAGACCCGCCGTCTCCAGCACTTCGTCGATGAGGACCCGGTTCGACGACGAGGCGAGGCCGAGCGGCCAGCGGAACGCCAGACGCTCGACGGCCTCGACCGCTCCCGAAAGCAGCGGCAACTGTCGCCGGTAACGGTCCTGCATGCGCCGCACCACCTCGGCGTCGATCTCCGCAGGCGAGCGATCCACTGCGAGCTCGTTGGCGATGTAGACCGACCACTCCAGCGAGGACATCCCCATCATGGCCACTGCGGCTCCCTCGTGCCACCGGCCTCCCCAGTCGCTCACCACCTCGCGCTTGACTTCGCTCCACACCTGCTCCGAGTCGAGCAGGACACCATCCAAATCGAATACGACGGCCGCGATCACGCCGGCGAGGCTACACGCGCAGCTTGGACGGTCTTGAAGGGGCGCCGACTGGACCGGAGACCTTGGCTCGTATTGGCGACCAACCACGCATATTGCCGGATACTGAGCACGATCGCGGGTGTGGGATGTCGTCCTAGGTGCGGTGATCTGTGCGCCCGGCCGCCATGCCGCCAGAGGCTTTATAGATGGCAGCAACAATCCGATGAAGAGGTGACTACAGAAACTCCAGCCACAGAAGTGGCGACATGAGCCAGGCCGGCCATCCACCTAGATCGTCTGAAACGACGGCGATGCGTCGGTGGTGACTGCGCTCACCTCGCGAGCGACTGCCTTGAGCTCACCAGGCGAAAGCCCGTGCACGGTCCCGAAGTCCAGCGCGAGCAGGAACCCGGAACCGACCCTTGGTTCCCGGAGCGCGGCGACGCTGCCGTCGAGGAACCGGACCTCGACACCGGCTTTGTGGGCCCGCTCTCGGGCGGCGCGCAGCGCCTTAGGGACGATCTCGACGCCGGTAACGTCCCATCCACGCTCGGCCAGATTGACCGACCAGAATCCGGTCCCGAAGCCGAGGTCGAGCGCAGCTCCGTATGGTGGTTGGCGTCCCTGCTCCTCATGGTCGAACATCGCGGAGACCTGCTCGGCCCCGAAAGCCTGCATGCGCTCCCATGACGTCACGCCAAGCCCCCACAGGACTCTGTACAACAACAGGTTCACGAGCACACACCTCCCCGGAAGTTGCTCCGCCTCCACGAACGAGGCATCGCTCGACCGGGCCGAAGCGGATTTCGTCGAGATCAGGCAGGCAATGAACTGATCGCGATCGGCCGACTGTGTGTCAAGCCGGCACCAATTCTTCAATCAGTGGCGGAACCCGGGTGGTGTCCCGTGTAGCTGCGACCAGTAGTGACGGGAGCACCAGCAACGTGGCGGTCAGCGCCAGGGCGATCATCACGGCCGTGAGCAATCCATAGCTGGCGAACAGCGGCATCGGAGCCAGGGCCAGAATCAGGAAGCCGACCACGCTGGACAGTGCCGATGCCACCAGAGCGAGGCCGGTGCCCTCTGCGGCCCGCCGCACCGCGTCCAGACGGTCGCCTGCGCCCGCCAGCTCCTCGCGAAAACGGACGGTGTAGTGGATCGCGTAGTCGATTCCGATACCGATCGACACTGCTCCGATTGTCGCCGTGACAATGTTGATCGCGAATCCGAACACATACATGAATGCGTACAGCCAGGCGACCGTCATAAGGATCGGCACGATCACCACTACGCCAAGCCGGAACGACCGCAAGAAGGCCGCCGCGATGAGCAGACACAGCACAACCGCTATCGGAAGCGAGATCTGCAGGGCGCGGGAGACCGCCTCGAGGCTTTCCTGCCGCACGATCGGCCCCCCAGTCAGTTGGACCACGGCGTCGGGATCTCCGGCCTGGAGATCGGCCCTGAGGCTATCGATGAACGGGGTGACGACAGCCCGGGCCTCGGCGACGCCTTCTTGGCGCCGCGTGTTCGTCAGACGGATCGCAAACGTCGTAGCGGACGACGCCCCATCCTCGGAAACCCACACCCGCCCGCGAACGCTGTCGGGAGTCAGTAGAAAGCGGGTCTCATCGAACGCGATCCCGGCTTGCCTGGAGTAAGCAAACAACGCGGACAGCTGTTCCCGACTGTCCGGAATGCCATCCCCGTCCTCATCGGTCAGCTCTACGCCGAAAGATGAAAGCGCGCTGAGCGTCGGCGGAGAAAGCCACGCTTTGTCGATGACGTCGAGCACGCTCTCCTCGACCCGAGTCGAACCCGACCCGTCGTTGGCCAGCGTGGCCGATTCGATCCCGGCTATGTCGTCCCTGAAACCGGCGACCAGTGCGCTGACAGCCGGATCCGCCAAGTCTGCCTCGACATAGATCAGCGCTACCTCGCCTCCGAGCTCACCGATGTGCTCATCGGCCTTGTCCAGCGAGACGACGAAGTCGACATCCGAAGCAAAGAAGTCCTTAACGTCGAACTCTGTCGGCACCTGAACCGCTAGGAGGACCGCTCCCAGCGTCGCAATCAAAGCCAGCGGCAACACGAATGCTCTTCGGCCAGCGATCACGGCTACCACCGATCCGATCGCCGATGCGATCCGACCGGGGCCGGAGTCGCCGGCCGTCTCCTCAACAACGTTGCGCTGGGTCGAGAACCTGACCGGCAGCAGAATGGTCGCGATGAGCGAGATTCCGAGAGCGACCACACCGGCCGGAGGAGAGATGAAAACCAGTAGCAGGACGGTCATCATCACCAGCGACGCCGCGGTGGCGGACGCAGCGAATCGGCCCATCGTCCGGATCCGGCTGGTCGGCGGCGTCCCCACCCTGGCCTCGATCACGCTTATGGCCAGCGGCGTCACGATGCCGAGCAACAGGAACGCAGCAACCAGAGCGATGGTGACGCTGACTCCGAACTGGATGATCGACTCGATGCCAGACGCCGTGTTGGACAGGAACGCCGCGGAGTCCGAGGCCAGCGCCAGGGCGAGGGCACCGATCACAGCTGTGAGGCCCACCGTGAACGCCTGCCGCGGGCTGTACCCGAGGCGGCGCTCCTCCCGGTACCGGCCGACGGCGTGGAAGGCGAAGTCGACCCCGAATGAGATCATCGCGACGGGCACGATCAGGCTGAGGACGACATCGTCCTCCAATCCGATGAGGTTGCTGATGCCGAACAACCAGACGATCATCGCCCCGAGGGAGACCCCGGTCACCGCCAGCACCCAGTAGCTGCGGAACGTGACGCCAACGATGATAAGGACGGCGAGGATGGTGAAGCCGATGAACGGCCCTGCCTCTTGCCCCTGCTCCTGTGACGTGAGGTTCACGTCGATGGCCACGCCCCACGCGGCGATAGACGTCTGATCGCCGCGCAGTCGATCGACGATCTCTCTGGCATACTCCTCTGGCTCGGTGTCGGCGCCGAGAGTGATACCGGAGTTGGCGAACCCGAGCTGGTTGTTGTCGCTCAACACGACGGCAAGGACCGCGGGCGCGACCCACCGAGCAGCGTCGGTGTCGAACACCGTTCCCACCGACAAGCCCAGCGTCTGTGAGGCGACGCCAAATTCGTCGATCAGCCCGGCTACGACCGCGTCGATCTCTCCCTGGGACGCACCTTCGATCCCTGCAGGAAGGGTGCGGTCGACAAGGTCGGCAACGGTGAGGATGCCAGTGACATCGGCGAGGGTATCCAGATCGAAATAGGAGAAGAGCAAGGGTCCTAGCTTGGGATCGGCGCGCAGGGCTGCTGAGTTGTTGTGGAGCTCGATCAAAGCCTCCTTGGCCAGAACGTCCCCGCCTCGAGCCTCGAAGATGATCGGCGTCTGGACCACCGACGAGACGAACCGGGCGTCGATGACGTCCCTCGCCTCAAAGACCGGCCCGCCCGGCTCTCCGCTCGCGTTGCTGTCCGGCTCCATCGTCAGGAACGGGATGGCAAGGAGCACGGTCACCGCGATCGCGAGGCCAAACACCATCCAGGGCCTGCGATTCATCAGCTCGAACAATCGCACCCTACGCACTTCGGTGTTGCCAGTTGTCTCCATGACGCCTCCCCTAAACAGTATCTTGACAATGTAAAGTAGACAGTGCCAAGACTATGACACAGGTACTGGACACTGTCAAGATATTTCTTGTAAAATAGGTGTCTCATGACCAACCCAACAGGCGCGTACCATCACGGCAACCTGCCGGAGGCTCTGCTCGTCGCAGTCGACGAGATCGTCATCGCCCAGGGGCTCGAGAACGTCAGCCTCCGCGCGGCCGCCCGCCGCGCCGGGGTATCCCACTCGGCGCCGGCGCATCACTTCGGAGACAAAGACGGTCTGCTTGCTGCCTACGCCGAGCAGGGCTTCACGATGCTCGCCGACAGCCTCGAGACCGCGGCGATCGAGGCCGCTGGCCAATCAATGATCGACATCCTCAAGGCAAGTGGCGCCGCTTATGTGCGCTTCGCGGTAGAGCACCAAGGCCACTTCCAAGCGATGTTCCGGTCCGGCCTCGACAAGTCGACGTACCCCGAGCTGGCTGCGCAGTCCAGGCGGGCATTTAGGGGCCTGAAGCAGCGCGTCGAGATGTTGCTCCAGGGAGGCGACGACGCGGCGGATGCCGATGTGGTCGCTGCGTATTTCTGGTCGATCGTCCACGGACTATCTTCGTTGTGGGTGGACGGTGCGCTGGAGTATATGTTTACCGAAGAACGCCCCGAGCGAATCGTCGACGGCGTCCTGTCGCTTCCGTTCCATGGGGGAGCGTTTTCCTAGCTGCGCGGGCTCGTTCCAACCTCATGAACGGCGACGACACGTCGCCCCGGCTGCCAGGCCGACGGTTGAACCGGAACCGCTGCCAGACGGCTGCGAGCTGATCGAAGGAGAACCCTCCCTCAATGACTGGCACGACGAGCGAACGGTGCTCGGACTCTTGAACCCCGATGGATCAGTCAAGGCCGACGTGACGCGACGACAGTAGATGACAGGACGAATCGGATCCGTGTGAGGTTCGGGGAACGTCGCGGGATGAGCCGTGGCCGAGTATCACCAATACTCTTCGTAGTGGATGTTGCCCGCGGTTCGACGGTGATCGAGGATGAATCCGCGCTCGACGAGGATCTCGGCGACCCCGCGGGTCTCGGGGAGGTCGGTGTATCGCCGTCCCATTCGGGGAGGCCGATCATGGCCGGGTTGCCGCACAAGAAGAAGTGCATACGGGACGGGTCCAGGGTCAGATCGAGGTCCTCTTCCAACACACCAGACTCGATGAGATCCTGGATGTAGACCTTGTTGTCCTGGTTCTCGGGTCCGCGGGTGGTCAACGGGAAGTAGCGGTAATTCGGGAACCGTCCAGCTCCCTGTGCTTGTCGAGATAGGCAAGGTCCTGCCAGAAGCGAGCTGTGCAAACCGAGACAATGCGGCCCCTGTGGCCGGAGCGAGTTCGGCCTCGCTCTGATCAAGCCGCCCGTCGTCATAGGCATCTTGCTCAATCCAGCTATTCGTGGCCGGATCTATTCATATTGTGCGACCGTTAGCGCTTCGAGTTCGGTCGCTTTCTCTTGTAGCTCAACGGTTCTTCGCTCCAAAATGGAGTTCAAATAGTGTCCCGTCAGGTGGTCGTGGCGGTCCTTACTAGAACCGTTCTGAGATAAAGGTTTGTCGGGTGGCGGGACGCCAAACCCGACTCAAACGAATCCGGATGGGCGCGCCATCGCGCCTCGTCACAGTCGCTGCCCGGCTTGATGATTCGGTGAGCGGAACGGTGCTTCAGCCTTGTCGAAGGAAACAACAGCGTGGCTGCCCTCGACCATGTCAAGAATCCTGACGAGATTCTGCTCGGCCCCGCTCAGATAGGTGCCCACGACCTCGGAAACCTTCCTCTGGTCGTACTCAACGTGGGTTTCATCGGCAGTTGAGTTGCCGGAGAGGCGGATAACCATTCCTGGACTGCTTGTCTCGACGAGGATGGCGCCTGCCTGACCGACACTCCTCCGCGTCGAGTGACCCGGAGTGTCCACCAGCAGAAGCAGCTTCACCGGGTAGGAATGCCAGAGAAGATCGAGGAGACCCCCGCGGATCTGTTTAGGGCTCCCCACCCCAACCTCGACTGCGACTCGATCGTCAATGGTGCCGTCAACAGTTCCCGTCCCCCCATCCTCACCAAAAGAGAAAAGGACGTTGCTGGTTGTATCGAACCGTGGACCGAAGCTTCCGGTTAGCACATGTTTGGCGTACTCGTCGTAGACACCCAATACGGTTCCACGCTAGTTGAGGTTCCTTTCGCGCTCTCGACGCGACGGATGAGACACCGCCTAGGTTGACCTGAGGGCGGCCACCGTCTCCGGAGCCGATGAACCCCAATCAGTCTGACTTCGAAGAGATCCAGCGGGCCGCCCAGGCGCGCCATCTCGGGGCAGCCCTCTACAGCGAGGCCGCCGCCATCTCAGCTCAAACCGTGGGCGCAGTCGCCGCAGTGGTAAACAGGATGGAAGCCCTCCACGACGACTATCTGATACTGGTGGCTGAAGAGTTCGCCCGGGCCATGGTCGCCGACAAAGCCGACGACCACCTAGCCAACCTCCGACACGCCTAATTGTCGCACCAACCACACTTTCTGAAGCCGCAAGTAATCCTGTGGAAGCGCTATCTCGACCTCCGTTGAACCTCCTGCCGAGGGTGAGACCGGTCCTTTCATACCGCGGCCCAGCCGCGTGAGGTCGCTTGGGGGGTTTGACGGCTTTTCTGCTCGGCGGAGGCGGGTGAAAAAGCCTTGAATGGAGCGCATGGGGTTTTGGGTTGTGCGTACCGGAAGCCGAGAACGCAACTTCACGGTTGCCGACGCCTGCTGGCGCCGGGGGGTGATCGCCGTGAGTTGGTCCGATTGGTTCGACGGTGACCTCCGTGAGAAGTCGAGACGTCGGCTCGAGGAGGACCTGCGAGCATGGCACTCCGATGCCAGCGCGGGCACGATAGGAAACCACAGACATCAGCTTCACAGTTTCTTGGAGGAGATGACGATCGGGGACGTCGTGATCTCGCCCGACTGGAGAGACAGTCGCCTCATGGTGGGAACGATCAAGGGTGGGTACGAATATCTCTCCGACTCTTGCATCGGTTCGGGTGGACTCGTCTTTCGCCACATCCGGCCGATCGATTGGCAAATCAAGATCCGCAAGGATCGTCTGTCCTCCGCTGAGCAGCGATCGCTCAACACTCCCATGACCATCTATCGGCCGAAGCAGACTCATACACTTGAGAGGCTTCTGGCGGAGTGGATCGTTGATTACTGACCGCGGGCCAGTACACGGATCGACAAAGTATTCAAGGCCCGGACCACATGGCGGGCCAGCCGTACGGGAATGGCCCGAAGATGGTTTCGAGAAAGTCGAGCATCTCAGGGACGTCAAGTTTCCAGATGGCCCGTTTGGAACTGTCCGGGCTCAGAGCGAACTCGACCGGGCAATCTGCGCTCCCCGTCGCGCCTGGTCACGGATGTTTGTCATCAGGCTTACAGGGTCAGTGACACTGAAATTGGAGGGGTACGAAAAGTAACGAGTGGCACTGGCGACGTGAACCCGACCACGACGGTGTCGATCTTCCGAGCCGAGCGCTGTAGTGATCATCGTGGGCACTTAGGTGGACGTGTTCTTTATCGTTCGTTCCTGGAGATCAGGTGGTCGCTGGTAGGAGTCAGACCCGGCAAGGCGGTTAGGAGTCGGGGGTGCTAGTTGCAGATCGAGACGTGTCGATCAGGGTCCACCCTTCCCCTTCGTGGCGCCTCGGTCGCGTTGCGACTCCCAGGAACCGGGTAGGGCCGCCAGCTTGCGTTTGATCTGGCCCAGATCGGCCTGCTGGTGCTGGCGCCTCACCAGCCACATCTCCTCGGACATCAC
>JADFIY010000225.1 GCA_022566415.1 Acidobacteriota bacterium | reverse complement strand
AACGCGTCCGTCTGCCGGTCGTAGGCGTCGGTGGCAAGGGCTAGCGCCCGCAGCTCATCGCGCCGCCTTTCGGCACGGTCGATGAGCACGTACCGGTCACGTCGATCGGGGAGCATGTCGATGTTGTCGTCGCAAAAGTCGATGAAGACGGTGTGGTCATGCTCGAGCCCCAGGCAGTCACCGAGTTCGGTGAGCGAGGCGACCACGGTCTCGTCCCAGCCGAGCGCCTCCAGCTGATAGCGCAGGTACTTGACCCGTTTCCGCCATGCGTGGAATGCTGCGGCATGGCCGGTGGCCCCGGCTGCCTCGATCTCCGCTCGTCCCCTGGCATAGGTGCGTGCTACACCGGCGGCCAATGCCCCGGGAGTGAGCCCGGGGTGGTCCGGCCACCGTCGACGCGCCGCCACCAGGCTGCGCCGCACTTCCTCGATCGGCCCTGCCAACAGTTCGCCGATAGCGGCTCGGTGATGGGTGGCGATGAAGGCTGCCGCCGGGCCCCAGCCTGCGCTCGATTCCAGCTGTTCCAACGTCTGGGTGAGCACGAAGGCGTCCCGCGGCTGTGCCAGCAACAGCCCGATTTGACGAAGGTCGGCGTCCTCGCTCCGATACAGATCCTCGTCGATGCTGTCCCTGATCAGCCGGAGATGAGCCCGCAGCCGTTTCACGCCCTTACGGGTGGTATGCACCGAGTCATCGATGTCTTCTGGCAGGTCGAGGGCTTCAATGAGCTGGTCGAGGCGGGCGATCTCGGCCTGGTGAAGAGCGGGCACAGGCCTACGACCGAAGCAGACCGAGGTGCTCGAGGTAGGCGTCGGCCGACGGCTCCCTTCCGAGGAACGCCCGGAGATGGTCGATAGCGTCCCGTGAATACCCTCGCGCCAGCACCTCGTCGCGGTAGCGCCTCCCGACCTCGGGGCTGAGGACGCCTTCCTCGGCGAACACGGAGAACATGTCGTCGCCGTACACCCTCGCCCACTGATAGCCGTAATAGCCGGCGTCGTAGCCGCCCATGAGATGGCCGAAGGAGGCGGCGAAGTGGGTGCCCTCATGGAACGGCAAGAGCGAGTAAGCGAAGGCCTCCCGGTTGGTCTCGTCGATGTCGAGATCCTCGGTTCCTGCGTGCAGCGCCAGATCGAATTTGCCCAGATACACCTGGCGCAGCGTCGTCAAGCCTTCGTTCTGGTCTCTGGCGTCGACCATGCGCTTCACCAGATCGTCAGGGATTCGCTCGCCCGTCTCGTGGTGGCGGGCCAACCGGCCGAGCACCTCCGGCTCCCACATCCAATTCTCCATGATCTGCGATGGCGCCTCGACGAAATCCCACTCGGTGTCATAGCCGGCAAAGCGAGGATGGTCTACCTCGGTCAGGCAGAAGTGGAGGACGTGGCCGAACTCGTGAAACAGCGTCAGCGCCTCGTCGTGCTTGAGCAGCGAGGGGCTGTCCGGCCCTGGCTTGGTGAAGTTGGCAACGACCGCCGCTACCGGTGGCCGCACCGAACCATCCTGGCGAAGAACCCGCCCCATGATGTCGAAACAGGCGGCGTGGCCGTACTTTCCCGCCCTCGGGAAGAGATCGAAGTAGAAGTAGGCGATCGGCTCATCACCGCCTGCGTTGTAGATCTGGTACAGCCCCACGTCCTCGTGCCAGGCCATGGCGTTTTCCAACTTCCGATACTCGACGCCAAACACCTCACCGGTGATCTCGAACATGCCGTCGATGACGCCATCGAGGGGGAAGTAATCGGCGACCTCGTTCTGGTCGATGCCGTAGTCACGTTTGCGCTGCTCGGTGTGGTAGTAAGCCCAGTCCCACGCCTGGATCGGCGCCTCGCCAACGTCGTCGGCGGCGAGGTCTTGGAGTATCGCTAGCTCGCCGTTGCCCCGTACGGTGAGGCCGGGGACGATGGAGTCGTAGAGATCGTCCACCGACGGGGGATCGGCCATCTTCACCTCCATCGAGTACTCCGTCCAAGTGTTGTAGCCGAGAAGCAGCGCGATCTGGCGTCGGAGCTCGATCGCCTCCTCGAGCAACGGCATGTTCGCCTCCACAGCCCGATTCCAAAACTTGAACTGGAGCCGCTGCCTCAGGTCGCGCCGCTCGGCTTCCTCGACGAACGGGATGTAGTCGGGATAGGCCATCGACACCCGATAGGTGTCAGGCTCGGATCCGGGAGCGAGCCGCTCGATGTACGACTCGGGGAGGCCGGCGAGATCCTCGAGTGTCATGTCGATGCCATCGTCCCATTCGTCCAGGTTGCTGCGATAGGCAACCTGGACCTCGATCAACCTCTGCCTCAGCTTGCGGAGCTCGTCACGATCCGCCCCGCCGAGGTCATGGCCGGCTCGCCGCAGATCCCGGAGCCAGAATTCGAGGTTCCTGGCTTGGAGCCCGTCGAGATTGGCTGCGTCCACGGTTTCCGCATACCCCTTGATCGCGGCTGCGACATCGGGCCGCATCACCAGGTCGTTCCCCCACTTCGCCATCGTTTCTTCTGCGGCGACGGCCGCCTTTCGAACCTCGGCGTTCGGGTGGACCCGCGCCATGAAAACACCCCGACCATCGGCGTCGTTCATGATGACGGTGAGGTCGTCGAGCGGCTGCATCGTGTTGGCATAGGTCCGGTCGTTTCGGTCGCCGACGAGCGCGGCCACCAGCCGATCGGATTGCTCGATGGCGGCGTCGGTGATCTCGGTGACGTCGGCCGGCGTGACCGTTGTGTAGTCGGGGAGAAGATCGCTTGCCGACATGTGGCGAGAGGCTACTCGCCGTCAGAGGCTCTGCGGAAAGGCCGCGATCTGGTTGGTATCGAAGGGCTTCGGCAGAGCCGTGGCCCGAGCGGCCCGCAGCCAAGAGCGGGAAAGCGGAAGTCACTTCTGTCCGACCGACAGGTCATCTTTCCATCGAGCTTTGGGTCGGACTGTTTGCCGGAGACAGATGGACGAGGAGCGGCCGGTGGTCGACCCCCAGATCCGGGCCAACCTTGCGCAGGGTTACCGTAACCGGGCCCCTGTACAGCACGTGGTCGACAGGAATCCCGGCGTACTGAGCGATCAATGGCCAATCCAAAACGACGTAGGTGGCGGTATACCCGTAGCCGTCCTCTGAGTTGGTCAGGCCGTTGGCGAGGGTCTTGAACGCATGCGACCAACGGGATGTTTCGAGGTTCCCCAGGATGACCACCGGGCCTTGCATCTT
>JADFIY010000041.1 GCA_022566415.1 Acidobacteriota bacterium | reverse complement strand
TCCACACCCACCGACAGGTCGTAGACCAGCTCCTGGGCCTCGACGTCGAGTGCCAGAAAGGTGAACCATCCTGACTCGGGAACCCACTCCATGTTGGTGTCGGAGCGTAGGTCGTCGAGCAGCAGGTCGCTCGCCGGCTCCGACCGTTCGATGGTGAGTCCGGTGCCGTGCAGTAGTGCGGGACGCTCTGGCGTGAGCAGGAATACGTCTGCCACGATGATGTCAGTATCGGGTAGGGCTCCATGCAAGATGTGGAGCGGCACCCATGGGCGGTCGGTAGGGATCGTGATCTGCACCGGGATCCCATCTCCCGAGATGAACCCGTCATCTTCTGCTGCGGAGGCATCGAACCGAGCCGCCAGGAAATAGGGCGATCGGGAACCGTAGAAGTCGAGCATGTGCTCGGTTTCGGGCCCTTCGGGGAGATTGAACCCGTTGGCATTCACCCACTCCAGCACGTCAGCGCCGCCGCCCTTGAGCACAACCACGTCGAGCGAGTCGATGCGGGTGCGCAACACGACCTGCGCACCGTCTTCGGCGCCCAATGCGGCGAGAGCTCTGAAAGCCAACGGTGGCGCAGGATTCACCTCGAGCCCGAGCCGCTGCAAGGTCCAGTCACCGGCACGGGTGACGTCCGTAGGCTCGGCGGGAAGCGGGATGATCGATCCGAACGACTCAACATCACCCTGGAAGGTGAAATTGGTGATGTAGCGCTCGATGCCGTCCTCCCAGGCGACGAAGGTCGTGGTCTTCTGGAGGCGAACCGCTCCGCTTGCCGAGACCAGGAACCCGCAGGCGAGAGCGGCGGGTGCGGCTACGAACAGTGAGGCGAGCAAGGCAGCGGTGAAAGCGACGATCCGGCGCATGGGTATCTCCTCGGTGGCTTGCTCGGTTGGACGGACGGACCCGCCTGCGAGGTTCCCTACGCCGGGCTTTGCGTTTGGGCGCCCACCGATAGGCGACCGGGGCGAGCCCGGAATCGGCGCCGCGGACTCTTCGTTGTTCGGGTGTGGCCCCTTCCCGCCGGCATGGAATCCAGCCCGACCCGTTCGATGCCCTCGCGTCGACGTGGTGGGACGAATCCGGGGTATTACACGGGCTCGGCGTGCTGCTGGCTCCGGTTCGGGTCCCCTTCGTCGTCGGAGTCCTCCGAGCTGAGCTCGGGCCAGGTGCGCATCGTGTTCTCGATCTCGGATCGGGAGGAGGCCTCCTCGGCGCAGCCCTCGATGACAACGACTTCACCGTGGTGGCGCTCGATCCGTCGCTGGCGTCGCTGGGCGCCGGGAAGACCCACGGCGACTCGACGGGCTCCGGGGTCCGGTTCGTCGGTGGGGTGGGCGAGCGCCTCCCCTTTGCCAAGGTCTCCTTCGACGCCGTGGTGTGCATGGAGGTTCTCGAGCACGTACGCGACCCCGCCGCTGTGGTGGGCGAGGCTGCCAGAGTGCTGCGCCCCGGCGGTGTGTTCATCTTTTCGGGCCCGAACCGGACCGTCGTCAACCGCGTCGGCCTGGTCTTGGTGGCCCAGGACCTCCTGGGTGTGGTGCCGCGGGGCACCCATCGATGGAATCGACTCATCCGGCCCGACGAGATGGACCGCTACATGCGGGCCTCCGGCATCGAACCGGGCCAGATTCTCGGAGTTGGTATCGGGTGGCGAGACCTCCCGCTGGCGGCGCTGGCCGTCGTTGGTCTGTTGATTCGGCGTCTCACCTATCCGGAGGCGGCGAGGCGGATTCACCTCGCCACCGGCACTGGCACGTCGGTGGCTTACCAGGGGTTCGGCCGGCGAAGGTCGCGGTCATGGGATGTCGACTCATGACAGGTCCGGTGCGGCGACCTTGGCTCTGGGGCCGCCCTCGAAGGCGACGATGAGCAGGAAGTAGAGCGGGCGGCATGGTGAAGAAGTTGGCTAGTCAGGACTAGTGTCAAATCCCCCGATCGGGCTAGTCACTTGGGATCCCTTTCGCCATATGGTCTGAGCCCCCGCGTGGTTCCCTCGAATGCTCCCTCGCCGTTCGATGAGGCTGCCGACTTTGGGACGAACGACCTATAGGCGGTTGGGGCAACCTCGGTACACTCCTGTCCAAGATCCAAGGGGAATTGGTGAAACGAAGGGTCTGGGCAGGGATTGTGGATATTAGGGGGGCCAGCATGGTCGAGTACGCCCTGCTCATCGGACTGATCGCATTGATCGTGATCGCCGGAGCCATCCTCCTTGGCGACTCGCTCGTTTCCGACTTCTCCGACTTCGGAAGTGAAGTCGAAAACGCTCCGTAACGGTCCCTGCCCTACCCGACATCACGGGTGATCAAACCGACGGGTGACGGTCAGCTACCGTCGGTGTCGACTCCGAGGCCCACCGAGCAGGCAACTCCCGTGCCCTCGAGGCCGCAGTACCCGTTTGGGTTCTTCGCAAGGTATTGCTGGTGGTATTCCTCGGCGTAATAGAACGGCCCGGCCTCTGCGATCTCGGTCGTGATCGGCCCGAACCCGGACTCGGCCAGCCGCCCGCCGTAGTCGTCGCGAGACTCCTTGGCCTCGGCAAGCTGCTCGGGTGTCGTCGTGTATATCGCCGATCGGTACTGCGTGCCACGGTCGTTGCCCTGACGCATTCCCTGGGTCGGATCGTGGGCCTCCCAGAAGGTGGCGAGCAGCTTCTCGTAGGGCAAGGAATCGGGGTCAAAGACGACGATCACCGCCTCGGTGTGGCCGGTCAACCCCGAGCACACGTCGGCGTAGGTGGGATTCTTGGTCACCCCGCCGGCGTACCCGACGGCGGTCGTAACCACGCCTGGGATCGCCCAGAACTCGCGCTCGGCGCCCCAAAAACAACCCATCCCAAAGTAGGCGATCTCGCTGCCCTCGGGGAAGGGAGGGACGATCGAGGTCGCGTTGACGAAGTGGGTGCCCGAGACGGGGATCGCCTCGGTGCGGTCGGGCAGTGCCTTCTCTGTACTCGGCAGGGTGGTCTTGCGTCGTGATGTGAACATGGTCCGATCAACGTTACCCATCACCGGTGTGTTCCGCAGAAGAAGAGCAAGACCCGCCTGGACCAGAGGCGGCTCCCGCTCAGTGGATAGGTGGTGAGGATCAGTGTTCCTCGCCGCCTCCCTCTTCCTCCCCGCCGTCTCCCTCTTTTTCACCCTCACCACCCGTGTGGGTGAAGGCAAAGACCTTGCGATCGCCTTCGCTCGACTCGATGACGACCTCGAACGTCTTCCCGACCGGGGCTTCCCAGAAGGTGACCTTGGCGCTCCACTGGCCGTCGCCGTTGGCCTTGATCGAGGTCCCGCCATACGGGGACTCGATCCAGATCTTGGTACCCGGAGTCGCCGTCCCGAAGAACACGTCGTATGGCGGGTTCTCTCCGCAGGATCCGTACTTCTGGTTGGCGGAGAACTCGACGAACCCGGGCTCGTCCTGGCCCCCGTCTTCCTTTTCGTCCTCTTCCTCGGCCTTGGGCGGGTCGTAGTACAAGGTGACCGAGTCGTCGGCCTTGTTACCGGCGGCGTCGGTCGCTACGAAGCCGACGATGTTCTTGCCGGGGGACAGGACCAGGGCAATTCGCCAATGTTCCCCGTCGACCTGGGCGCTGAACTGGCCACGGGTCACGGTGGAACCTGGCTCGACGTACCCCTCGAAGGTCACCACCTTGTTGTCGAAGTGGGTTCCGTTGGCCGGGGAGAGAATCTCAAAGCCGGGAGGCGTCGTATCCGGCTCCTCGGCCTGGTCCTCGTTGGCCTGGTCCTCGTTGTCCTGAGTGGCCTCTTCGTCCCGGACCGCCTCTTCCTCATGGTCGGCGGCCTCATTCTCGTCCTGAGTGGCCTCTTCGTCGCCGGTCGCTTCTTCCTCGTGGTCGCCCTCTTCCTCGGAATCGACCTCGGGGGTCGGCTCCTCGGCGGGCTCTTCGTAGATCTCTTCAGCCGGTGCGGCACCTTCGTCCGACGAGCCGAGCGAGCCGACCGCAGCGAGGGCCATGCCCCCGCCGAGGACGAGTACAAAGGCGAGACCGAAGATTGCCAGCTGTCGTTTCCAGAGCATCGTCTCCTCCTGCTACGCATCGTGGTTGATGACTACTATCAGGGGTTACACGCAGCAGGGTGCGGCGAGGTTTATCCCGATTCGATCCGATCCGCGAGTAGCGCGCGCCGCGGGTCGTGGACGGCCCCGCCCCGGTCGAGAAACGTATCCACTGACCCCGTTACCATCGCAGACGATGCCGCTGACCGTCGACTCCGTAGGCAAAGAGATTGACGCCTTCGCACCGCGCGAGGGCGCCGCAGGCTGGGACCCCGTCGGGCTTCAGATCGGCGATGCCGCGGCGTCGGTGGAGACGATCGCCGTCTGTCACGAGGTCACAGAGAGCGTGGTCGCCGCGTTGGAGTTGGCGCCGGTTGACCTGATCGTGACCTATCACCCCTTGCTGTTGGAGGCGACGCGGTCGCTCACCGTCGGACCGACGCCGGCGGGAAGGGCATATCGGCTGTCACGGCTGGGATCGAGCCTCATCGTCGTCCACACCGCGTTCGATTCGGCGCCGGGTGGGACCGCCGATGCGCTCGCCGCCGCGGTAGGGCTGGACCAGCCGACCGGGTTTTTCCCTGCGTGGCGTTCGGAGGCGCTCAAGGTGGTCACGTTCGTCCCCACGTCCCATCTCGAGGCGGTCGCCGATGCGATGAGCGAAGCCGGCGCAGGCAACATCGGCAACTACACCGGCTGCTCGTTCCGCATCGAAGGAGTGGGTACGTTCGTCCCGGGACCCGGCGCCGAGCCGTTCACCGGCGAGCGGGGCGAGATGAATGCCCAGGCAGAGGTTCGCCTCGAGATGATTGCCGACGCCCACCACAGAGACGCCGTCGTCGAGGCCCTGGTGGCCGCACATCCGTACGAGACCCCGGCCTTCGACGTGTTCGCGGTGCAATCCAGCAGCGCCATGATCGGGCGGGTTGGGACGTTGCAGTCCGCCGTCGCCTTCAGGGCGTTGGCCGCCACCGTCGCCGACACGCTCGACACCACGGCGCGGGGCGCGGGAACCGCCAAGGACGTCGAACGGGTCGCGGTCCTTCCGGGGTCAGGCGGGAGCGCGATCGTCGCGGCGCTAGAGGCCGGTGCCGACGTGCTCGTCACCGGCGACGTGCGCCACCATGAGGCACGCCGGGCCGTCGACCTCGGACTTTCAGTCATCGATGCCGGGCATGCGGCGACGGAGCGCCCCGGAGTACGGGCTCTGTACGATCTCGTCTCCGGAATCGGCCCGGACACGGTCGATCTCACCTTCATCGATCCGAACCCGTGGGAGGAAGCGTGGAGGAGTTGACAAGTCTGGCCGACCTGCTCGACCTGCAGCAGGTAGACAGTCAGATCGATCGCCTCATCGAGCAGCGGCAAAACCTCCCTGCACTCGATGAGTACAAGAGTGCCGACGTCACCCTGCGCCGCCTTGTGGCCGAAGCCGAAGCCGCCGCAAAGCAGATGAAGGAGACCAGTCGCTCGCTCGACAAAACCAACGGCGAGCTCGAGATCGCCAGGGCCAAGGCTGACACGGAAGAGAATCGCCTGTATGCCGGTGGCCTGTCCGCCCGCGATACCGGCTACTTGCGGCAGGAGGTCGAGATGCTCCGCACCCAGGTGACCGGGATGGAGGACGAGGTCCTGGAGATGATGGAAGCGCAGGAGACTGAGGAGGCCGAGTCGAATCGGCTCGATGGCCTGGTCGAGGCCGCCAAGGCCAACAAGCAGGGGCTCGAAGCCGCCATCAAGACCGAGTGGGGGCGGATCGACGCTGAGATCGAGGCCAAGGAGGGCCGCAAGGCAGAGATCGTACCGCTGGTGGCTGAGGACGTGCTCAATCTGTATACGGAGCTGCGATCCACCAGGGAGGGACAGGTCGTGGGGGCACTCACCGACAGGGTTTGTGGCGCCTGCCATCTCAGGCTGTCGGCAACGGAAGAGCGTGACGCCCTCCGGGAGGATCCACCGCGCTGTGTGCACTGTAGGGCGATCCTCGTCCCATAGGGGGTGCCGTAGATGACGTGTATTCCGGGCCGGAAGTGGACGGATGAAACGCCGACGTGGGATGTGTCGGTGTGGCTCCGCCCGCCGGTTGCGTCCTTGGCACCCCGCTAGTGCTGCTATGGCATGCGGGGGCGACGATTGCCTTCACCAGGTACACGTTTCGCGATCCGCAGATGGACCTTCGGTTCCTTGTCCTCGGCGCCTTTCTCCCCGACCTCATCGATACCCCGATCGGCTTCGCCCTGTGGCCGTCGGTGCAAAACGTCCGGCTGGTTGCACACTCGTTGTTGTTCGCCGCCCTGATCATGGCGGTCGTGTTGCTGTTGACCCGGCGCGGGCGGCCCCGCAAGCGGTGGATGCCGGTGGCGATCGGGGTGCTGTTCCATCAGGTGTTCGATGCCATGTGGCGGCAGCCTGAGACGTTGTGGTGGCCGTTCCAGGGTTGGGCGTTCTCGTCGACCGGTTATGCCACCGTTTCCGAATACCTGACCTGGCTGGTGACCGACCCCACGACGTGGCTGCTGGAGGCGGTCGGGCTCGCCTACCTGGTGTTCCTGGCCTACCGATCCAACCTCACTCAACGGGCCACGTTGGCTGCGTTCTTCAAGACGGGTCGGGTTCAGGCACCGATTGGTCGCTGAGCCGATACGTCCGCCACCCCATCCGGGCCGCAACCAGGAGCAGAAACACGCCGAACAGCCTGCGCAGTACCTCGGCATCGAGACTGAGGGCAATCCATGCCCCGAGAGCGGCGCCTGCCATCCCGGCGACCGCTATGGGTATGGCGAGGCGCCAGCGGACGTTGCCGAGCCGGGTGTGGGCGACGGTAGCGACGACTGCCGCCGGCAGGATGATCGCCAGCGAGGTTCCCTGGGCTATGTGCTGGTCGAAGGAAAACAGGGCGACGAGCGCCGGAACGTAGATGACACCCCCACCGATGCCGAGGGCGGCTGCGATCGACCCTGCGATCAGGCCGAGAATGATCAGCCCGGCGATTTCGAGGATCACAGCATCATCCTGATGCCGGCGATCAGCAACACCACAGCGAATGCTGCGCTGAGCGCGCGCTCTGCGAGCAGGGTGGCCGCCCTGGCCCCGATCACCGCTCCGACCGCCGCCCCGGTGAACACGAGCAGGGCGGCACCCCAGTCGACGCTTCCGCTGATTCCAAACGCAACCAGCGCAGCTGACGAAGATGCGACGATGGTGGCGATCGACGTCCCCGAAGCCTGTCGCTGGTTGACGGCGAGCCACAGTACCAACCCTGGGACCACGATGATCCCGCCACCGACCCCGAACAGCCCGGCCATGATTCCGGCAGCACCACCGATGAAAGCGGCCTTGGCGTGGCTGGTGTTCACCGGCGAAACCGTACACGGTGCACTGTCGGATTCCTGCCTCCCTCGGTAGCCTGTGCGGCCCATGAGATGGCCAGGGTCGTTGGTGTTCGTCCCCCTTGCGGTCGCCTTTGCTGCCGGTTGCTCGCCCGGCGGCTCGGTCATCGATTCACCACCGGTAGTGGTGGGGGATTGGCTGGCTTCGGTCGATGGCAGTGAGTTCGAGACGGCAACCGACAAGACCTTCGAACCGGCGCTGGCCATCGTGATCGCGGTGGAAAACGACCTGTCGACCGCGCAGACGGCCGCGTTCCTCACCGACGGGATCCCGGCGTCGGTCTCCACAGCGTATTGGTCGTCGTTCCAGGAGGGGTTTGGCGCTTTTGCCGGCTACCCGCTTTCGGCGCTCGACGTTGGTGGTTCGGAAGAGATCTTCACCGAGGGTGTCCGTTTCGCCGCAGTCGTGGTGACCGACCCCGAAGATGGCGATGGCATCATCTTCACCAGGGACGATCCGGCTCGGCAGATCGATCTCGTTGCCACGCTGGCCTCCGGGTTTGTCGATCCGCTGCGACGCACCTACGACCTGCTGCCGGGGGATGAGGACGGCGACATCGTGCGAGGCGCCTATCGCGACACGGTCGTGCCCGCGATGTGGGCAGCAATCTCCTCCGGCCAATACGACGACGACTTCACCAGAAGAGCGCTGGCCCTCATCGATGCGGTGGCTATGCCGAGTTTGCCGTCTCCCTGAGCGCGGGTAGCACCTGATCGCCGAGCATCCTGATCGTCGCCTCCTGATCGAGCGACGTCGTTTGGATCGTCACCACGTCTGCGTTGACGTCGGCGACGAGCGGGGTATAGACCGCGATGTAATCCTCCGGGGTCTCCACGATGCTGTATCGGGACAGGATCTCGGAGCGATCCATCTCATCTGCCTTGCGTCGCAGCTCCTCGGGATCGACGGCTTCCAACTTGCCCGGTGCCCGAAGCCCCCGCCATGCCTTCAACGCCTCCCATGCCTCGTCGGTCGTGGAGGCCAGAATCGACCACCGGCTGGCTGCGATCGACGGCATCGGGCGTCCGGCTTCGGCGGCGGCCGCCCGTGCCGGATCGATGACCCGCTCCCTGGTTTCTGCCGGATCCTTGACCGATGTGATCACCCCTTCGGCCTTGCGGGCGGCAAGGGCCGCCGACTTGGGGCCGCCTGCTGCCATCCAGATCGGAACCGAAGCGATTGGCGGGCTGTACAGCCTGGCTCGATCGGTTTGGTACCACTCGCCTTGATAGGTCAGCTTCTCGCCGTCGAGGAGCCTGCGCATGATGTCGAGCGCCTCGTCCATCCGGGCGGCGCGCTCGGCGTACTTGGGAAATGGGTAGCCGAGCGGGCCCTCGTTGAGGTTCTCTCCGGTGCCGACCCCTAGGGTGAAGCGCCCTCCGGACAAACGGTCGATGGTGGCGGCGGCCTGGGCGACCACCCCCGGGTGGTAACGAAACAGCGGAGTGGTGACCGCGGTGGCAATCTCAACCGAATCGGTCGCCTCGGCGATGGCACCGAGCGTGGAGAAGGCGAACCCAGACGCCGACACATCGTCGACCCACGGGTGGAAGTGTTCGGACACCATCAGCATGTCGAACCCGGCTTCCTCGGCGAGCACGGCGTGCCGCACCAGGGTCTCAGGTTGGAACTGCTCATGGCCGCAGAAGTAGGCAAATCTGGTCATGGGCGGAGAGTAGGTGTGGGGTGAAACCCAACGTGACCGAGGCGAGTCGAAGTGTCGGGATGTGTAGAGAGGAAGGCAATCCATGACGGAGAAAGCACAGACGATGCTTGAAGGTCTGCCTGCACGGAAACTGCTCGCCGAACTGTTCGGCGCCTACGTGCTGGTGCTGGTTGGCACAACCGCGATCCTGGCGGCAACGGATGGCGAATGGTCGGCTCGGATCATTGCCATCGCTTTCGGATTCGGTCTTGCCCTGCTCGCTGGGTTGTATGCCTTCGGCGAGGTATCCGGCGGGCACTTCAACCCGGCCGTCAGCCTGGCCATGGCGCTCGATGGACGGATCGGCTGGGGGTTGATGATCCAATATTGGGTCGCCCAAATCGCCGGCGCCGTCCTCGCCGGCTTCACGCTGGTGGCGGCAACGAGCAAGGCTGAGGTGGCTACTACGGCAACGATTTTCAGCGGAGAGCTCTGGGAGGCCTTCGTTTTCGAGGCGGTCTTCGCCGCCATCTTTATCGCGGTGATCCTCAAGGTGACCAGCAGCGCGGACAATTCCTCAACGGTATTTCTCGCCATCTCGCTCACGCTGGTGGCCATCCACCTGGCGCTGATTCCGTTCACTGGAGCCTCGGTGAACCCGGCGCGGTCCCTCGGCTCCGGCGTTGCCGGCGGCGTCTGGGAGGACCAGTGGGTGTATTGGATCGCACCGCTGGTCGGTGGTGCGGTCGGATGGGGCGTGCACAAAGCGGTGATGATGAGCAGCGACTAAGACTTGCGTGGGAGTCAGCGCGTGGAGACGCCCCCCGGCCAGGGGGGCGTCTCTGTAGTGGTAGGGCTATTGCGTCGACCAGGTGATCTGTTCCATATCGTGCGATGTGGTGCCCTCGCGCAGTAGGTGACGTTTTCTAAGTGGCGTCGTTTAGGCCGCATTCACGATCGGCCCCACCTTCGTGCCGAGGTACTCGATCGATCGCAGTGATTTGTCGTGGGGAACCGTGCCGGCATGGTGGAGCATGAACCGACTGATGCCGAGGATTTCCTTCCAAAGGAGGATCTTGGTGGCAACCGTTTCCGGAGTGCCCACCACGAGCGAGCCCTCCGGGCTTCGCATCCAGTCGAATTGATCGCGGGTCAGGGGCGGCCAACCGCGCTCCCTTCCGATGCGGGTCATGGTGGCGGCAAACGAGGGGTAGATCTCCTCGGCGGCTTCTTCATTGCCGTCTGCGATATATCCGAGACCGTGGACCGCCAGGGGGATCTCTTCTGGGTCGTGTCCCCCTTCGACCAGCGACTGTCGGTAGATGTCGGCGAGCACAGCGAATCGGGCGGGATCGCCGCCGATGATGGCGAGTGCTACCGGCAGCCCGAGCCGACCCGCCCTGACCATAGAGGCGGGGGTCCCGCCGACGGCGACCCAGATCGGGAGAGGATCCTGCTGTGACCTCGGATAGACGGCTTGGTTGTCCAGCGACGGTCGGAATTGCCCGCTCCAGGTGACCCGCTCGTTGTCTCTCACCTGAATCAACAGCTCGAGTTTCTCGGTGAAGAGGTCGTCGTAGTCGTCGAGTGAGTACCCGAACAAGGGAAAAGACTCGATGAACGATCCGCGCCCGACCATCAGCTCAGCCCGGCCCGACGAGATCAGGTCGAGGGTGGCGAAGTCTTGGTACGTTCGCACCGGGTCGGCAGAACTGAGCACGATCACCGCCGAGCTGAGCCGAATCCTCTCGGTACGGGCGGCGGCTGCGGCGAGCGTGATGGCTGGGGCGGAGCCGGCCATGTCGACGCGGTGGTGTTCTCCAAGCCCGTAGACATCGAGCCCCACTTCCTCCGCTTTCTCGACTTCGGCGATGACGTTGCGCAGGCGCTCGCCGTGACTCATCGCCACCCCGTCCATTGGGTCCGGATGCGTCTCGGCGAAACTGGTGAGGCCTAGTTCCATGGCAGTCACGTTAGGCAGCGGCGTCGGCGTGAGCCTCCATGTTGAACTCGCTGCCGATCGCTGCAGTGATCCGGCGGTCGGTGTCGATCACAAAGGTCTGGCGTCTGTTGAACAACAGTCCGGGTCGTTTCACGCCGTACTGTTTGGCGATGGCGCGGTCGGGGTCGGACAGCAGGGGAATGCCAAGCTGGTACGTGTCGTCGAACCTGGCCTGTATGGTTGTGTCGTCGGCGCTGATACCGACTCGTTGGGCGCCGAGGGCGGCAAATTCGACGGCCAGGTCGCGGAAATGGCATGAATCCTCGGTGCAGCCGGGGGTGAATGCTTTCGGATAGAAGAACAGCACGACGGGACCATCAGCAAGCATGTCGGAGAGCCGCACCGTGGCGCCGGCCTGGTCGATGGCGGTGAAGTCTGGGGCGAGATCTCCTTCTTTCACAGTGTCCTCCCCGAGCGGCTTGGTGGACGTTGGCAGAAAAAGGTCGGGGCCCCGGAGGGCCCCGACGTGTGAGCCCGGTCATAAGCCGGATCCTGTCGTGGACGGCCATCTATCTGGGACCGACGTTACCGCCGGCCTCGTGCGGTCTACCCGGGATGTAACGGGCGGGCCACCCTATCCCTGCTCGACCTTGCTCCGGATGGGGTTTACCGAGCCGATCCGGTTACCCGGACCGCTGGTGGTCTCTTACACCACCGTTTCACCCTTGCCTGTGCCTTGCGGCCATCGGCGGTCTGCTCTCTGTTGCACTAGCCGTCGGGTCACCCCGCCTGGGCGTTACCCAGCATCCTGCCCTGTGGAGTCCGGACTTTCCTCGACCCGAAGGCCGCGGCCGTCTCCCGAGCTCACCCGGTAAACGGTAGCGGCGCCGATCGTCTTTCGATGTCTCAGACGGTCCGACGGCGGTCGGCGAGGGCACCACCAGCTGCGCCGAGGACTCCGGCGACGACGCCGAGGATGACCAGTTCCAGGGGCGTCGGTCCTGCCGCGGTGAGTACGGCGACAACCCCGGCGAAGAGGAACAACCCGAGACCGGCGAATGCACCGTTGTGCGCCGGCCCGGTCACCGCGAAGCGGCCTGCGATGTACCCGGCGCCGACCGTGGCGGAAAAATGAATGATGGTCGGTGGAATCGACGACTCCCAGGGCAGGATCACGTCGACAGCCAGGTTGATCAGCAATGCGGCCACGATCCCAGTGGCTGCACCGAGGGCAACCCCTCCCCAGTTGATGACGCCCAGAGGTCCTACCCGGTGGGCTCGAGGTGGTCCTCGAGCCCCACGATCCACCCGGCGGGAAGCTCCCAGTGTTGGGACCCGGCCAACATCAGAGCCACATAGTCCGGTGCCGGGTGCAGTGGTTTGGTTCCGACGTCGTTGGCACGGTGTGTGGCGACCTGATGGCGGCCTCCGGTGCGATCGATCGCCTCGATCACATCACGATGTCGTTGTTCTTCCGCTTCGACGGCGTCGAGGGCAGCGATCTCGTCGTCTGGCACCGTGAACACGGCTCCCCACACCGTATCGCTTTGGCTCGGGTTTACCGTAGGCAACCCACCGTTCCACCCGTTGCCGCTTATGGGGAACTCCAGGGCCCATTCCTGGAGATGGGCGATAAATTCAAAGGTCGCCCCCGGCGCCACCTCGGCCATCTTGGACGGTTCGATGCGGGCCGTGTAGGCGAAGTACAACAAGGCGTTTTCCTTTCGATGAATGCCCCGCGTTCGGGTGCGGCAGTGTACCGGGGCGAACTAGCGCGATCGCGCGGGAACTGAATCACCCCGTGGCGACGTCTGATATGGGTGAATCTGAAAGGGCGACCAATGAACAACGAAACCATCGACTTGCGGGTGCTGGCTGCGCCCATCCTGGAGGAACGGCCCTGGGCGGTTTTTGCCGCCTGTCGTGATGCCGAGGCCGACATCTTTTTCGGGACGAACAGCGACTCGGAAGGTAGAGCCCTGCGAATCTGCGCCACCTGCACCGTTTGCGACGAATGCCTCGACCATGCCCTCCAAACCAGGGAGCGCTTCGGCGTTTGGGGCGGAGCAACCGAAAAGCAGCGGAAGCGAATGCTGAGCACCTGGTAGACGGGCCCGGGTCGGTTACACGGCCCGTTCCCTGACGATCTCACCTACGTTTATGTGTTTGATGGCGCGAATCCTCGCCGGGATGACGATGACGGTGCTATCGGCGGCGGTCGAACTCTGGACCTTCGCAGAGCCGCAGACGAGCTTCGCCGCCGCCGTCGAGGACACGATCGCCTCGCTCGACGAAGTGCTCACCCGGTAGGGTTCTCGTTCATGGCCGACTTCTCCTGGCCCACCGTGCTCGAGCAGATCCTTTCCGGCGATGGGCTGAGCCGTGCCGAGGCTCATGCCGCTATGGCCGAGATCATGACCGGCGATTCCTCGGAGGCTCAGATCGCGGCGTTCCTGGTGGCGCTGCGAGCAAAAGGCGAAACCGCGGACGAGATGACCGGATTCGTCGATGCGATGACGGAGGCGTCGGTCACCGTGGATGTGGGCGAACCGGTCGTCGACAGCGTTGGGACGGGTGGCGATCGATCCGGCACATTCAACATCTCTACGACGGCCGCGCTCGTTGCCGCTGGCGCCGGCGTCAAGATCGCCAAACACGGCAACCGGGCCGCTTCCTCGAAGACCGGCTCCGCCGACCTGCTCGAGGCGCTCGGCATCGACCTCGAGATGAGCCCGGAGCGAACCGTGGAGATGATCCGCACCGTCGGTTTTGGGTTCTTCTTCGCCCCGCAGTACCACCCCGCGATGCGCCACGCCGGACCGGTGCGCCGGTCGCTCGGGATCCGAACCGTCTTCAACTTCCTTGGCCCGCTCACCAACCCTGCAGGCGCCAAGCGACTCGCGGTAGGTACCTCCGATCCGCGGATGGCGGGCCTGATGATCGAGGTGCTCAGGAATCGCGGGGCGGAGACGGCGTTCGTCTTCCACGGTAACGACGGGCTCGACGAGCTCACCACCACGGGACCATCGACCATCCACCGCCTCAAGGACGGGGAGATCTCGGTTGCCGAGTTCACCCCTGACGATTTTGGGGTGGCCAGGGCGTCACTCGACGACCTCCGCGGCGGCGACGTCGAGGCCAACGTCGCCATCACCGTCGCAATCCTCGATGGATCGGTTGGGCCGCAGCGAGACATCGCGCTGGTAAACGCCTCGCCGGTCATCGTCGCCGCCGGGCTCGCCGACGGGTTTACCGAGGGGATCCAGCTCGCCGCGGAGGCGATCGACTCCGGCGACGCCCGCGCGGTGCTCGATCGGGCGATCGAGTTCTCCAAACGTTAAGCATCGAGTGATGCGGCTACGGGGCCGAAGAAGTTAGCGTGACGATCGTGTTGAGATTCCTGCCGGCCCTCGCCGTTGTTGCCGTCACCGCCGCCGCTTGTGGTGGCGGGCAGATCACCGAAGACAGCTTCGAAACCGTTCCGCCGTCCAGCACCTCATCATCCACCACCGAGGTGCCACAGGTCAGCGACGCACCGGGCACGACCGGACCAACGACCACCGCGGCGACGACTGCACCGGTAGTGGTGGAAGGCCCACCAGCACCTGACTTCAGTCTGGCTCTCGCCGATGGAACCGAGTTCACCCTCTCCGCCGAGCAGAAGCCCGTGTACATGGTGTTCTGGGCCGAGTGGTGACCGACCTGTCGACGGGAGTTACCCGTCATCGACCGAGTGGCCGCCGACTACGAGGACCAGGTCAGGTTCATTGCCGTCGCCGGCAAATCCCCCGACTACGCGAGGACCGAACAACGCGCCGAGGAGCTGTTCCATCGTCTCGACTGGGGCCTCGATGACTCGATCTGGGAGCTGTACAACGTTCCGTACCAGCCGTATTCGGTGCTGATCACCGGCGACGACGTTGTGCTCGTCGAGTGGTTCGGCGCCGCCGACGAGGCCACATTGCGCGAGGAACTGGACCGGTTGGTAGCGACCATCGGGGCGTAGACAGTTCTGCCAACGTACCCAGGGCTCCCAGGTAGATATATCGCCGTGTAGTGGCGCGGGACATCCCGTACAGGTGTCGCGGGTCTTCCCTGACAGGTGGTGGTGGTCATGGGGTTGGTCTTCCTGGTCGGTTGTGGAGGGGTTGGCGTCGTTGGTTGGGGTTGATGGTGAGG
>JADFIY010000224.1 GCA_022566415.1 Acidobacteriota bacterium | reverse complement strand
ACACTCATGGCAATCTCACTCCACATACCCCCAACACTGTCAGGGAAGACCCGCGACATGTGTCAGGGATGTGCTGCAACAGAACAGGGCGATATATCTACCTGGGAGCCCTGGGTTCGCAGGACCGGAACCGGTCACACCTCGATGACGACGGGAAACACGAACGGGCGGCGTTTCATCGTCGTCTGCACCGCCTTGCGCGCCGAGTTGCGCACACGCCGCTGCAGGGCGTCGTGATCGATGGGATGTTCCAGGGTGGAGATTCCCTGTGTAACGCGCGTCTTGATCGCCTTGTGCATCTCGTCGGCGTCCCCGGTGACCCCATGGCTGTCGACGTCTGGGCCAAACACGATATCGCCGGTGCGTTTGTCCACTCCCACGGTAACCAACACCACCCCGTCGTCTGCGAGGTGCTGGCGGTCGCGAATCACACCGGAGTCCTCTTCGAGCTCCGTCCCCACCACATAGACATAACTGCCGGAGACCGCGTCGCGCTCGATACGCAGCTTGCCGCCGTCCAACACAGCCACGTCGCCGTCTTCGAGCACCTCTACCTCGGGAATCCCCATGTCCCTGGCGAGCGCGGCGTTTGCTGCAAGATGCCGATACTCCCCATGGACGGGGATCAAAGCCTGCGGCTGGACGATGTTGTAGAACGTCCTCAGCTCGGTCGCCGCGGCATGCCCGGAGACGTGAACTGCGGCGTTTCTCCCGTGATAGACGGTGACACCGGCTCTGGTCAGGTTGTTGATCACCCGTGACACGCGTTTCTCGTTCCCAGGGATGGGTGTCGCCGAGATGATCACGGTGTCGTCGGTGTCGAGGGTCACCGAGCGGTGCTCTCCGGCCGCCAGCAGCGACAACGCCGCAAACGGCTCCCCCTGGCTCCCTGTGGAAATCACCGCGGTTTCCTCGGGTGGCAGCCGAAGCAGGTCGGCGAGCTCAACCAAGGCCTTGTCCGGGATATCGAGGTAGCCGGTCGCCTGGGCGATCTCGCTGTTGCGCAGCATCGACCTCCCGATGAAGGCAAACTGGCGTCCATCGGCTACCACGGCGTCGATCGATTGCTGTACTCGGTGCAGGTGGCTGGCGAAACAGGCGATGATCACGCGCCCGGGCGCCTCGTGCACCAGGTCCGCGATTTCGCTGCCAACGGTCGATTCCGATGGGACGAACCCTGGACGCTCGGCGTTCGTCGAATCGGCGAGAAGAAGCCGGACGCCCTGGCGGCCGAATCCTGAAAACGTTTGTAGATCGGTCGTCCTACCGTCGATCGGGCTCGGATCGAGTTTGAAGTCTCCGGTGTGGATCACCATCCCCTCCGGCGTGTCAAAGGCAACACCGGTCGCATCGGGCACTGAATGGGTCACTGCGATGTGGGTGAACCGGAACGGACCTTCGGAGACCCAGGTCCGCGGTTGCACCGGACGCAGGTCCGGCTCGATGCCCATCTCGGAGACCCTGGCGTTGGCGAGCTCGAGGGTCAGCCGCGTCCCGTATATCGGAACGTTGACCTCGCGCAAGAGATAGCCAAGAGCGCCGATGTGGTCCTCGTGGCCGTGGGTGAGGATCACGCAACTCAGGTCATCGGCCCTTTCCAGCACCCACGAGAAGTCGGGGAGCACCAGATCGACGCCGAGCATCTCTTCATCGGGGAACATCAGCCCGACGTCGATCATGGCGATCTGCCCATCGATCTCGAGGGTGGCGCAGTTCCTACCTATATCCCCCAAACCGCCGTGAAAGGCGATGCGAACGCTCACAAGCCCTCCAGTGCGACCAGCGCCTCGCGGACCGCGGCCGTGGCCTCAGCCGACGCAGGAATCAGGGGCAGCCGCGGTTCGCCGACCGGATCCCACGCGAGTGAGAGCCCGGCCTTGAGGGGCATCGGGCTGGGCTCGATGAACAGCGCTTCGACCAGCGGAGCCAGTGCAGCGTCCAGACGCTCGGCCTCGTCGTCCTTACCGACAATGGCCGACTCGACCATGGCCTTTATCGAGTCGCCGGCGAGATGGGCGGCGACTGAGACCACCCCGACACCACCGGCGCGCACGATTTTCAGAGTCAGCGCATCCGACCCGGAGTAGACGGCAAACCCTTCGGGCAAGGCGTCGATCTGGGCCAACGTCCAGTCGATGTCGTCGACGGCATCCTTGACTGCGACGATCTGCGGATGGGCGGCCAGCCGGATCAACGTGTCGACCTCGATGAGCCGGCAGGTTCGCCCCGGGATGTTGTACACCATCATCGGCAGATCGGTCGCATCGGCAATGGCCATCATGTGGCGGGCGATGCCCTCTTGAGGGGGCTTCGAGTAATAGGGGGTCACGGCCATCACCGCATGACAGCCCACCTCGGCGGCTCGCTTGGACAGCTCGATCGATTCGCGGGTGTCGTAGGTTCCGGTGCCGGCGACGACCGTGCTGCGGGCACCGACGGCATCAACCGCGGCCTTGAACAATGCGACCTTCTCGACTGCGTTCAGCGTCGGCGATTCGCCCGTTGTCCCACACACGACGACGCCGTCCGAACCGTGGGCCGTCAAGTGCTGGGTGAGCCGGGTGAAGGTTCCGAAGTCGACCGAGCCGTCTTCGTGGAAGGGCGTGATGACAGCGGTGAGGACCGCACCGAACGGTGCTTCTGGTCGGTGCTCCATGGCGGCGACGGTAGCAGGGAGGGTCGCGGTAACCTCGCTTCCATGGGTACGAGCGAGTTCATCAAGGACGTCAATGCCGACGCCTTCCCTCAGCAGGTGCTGCAGCAGAGCCGGGAGGTTCCTGTCGTCGTCGACTTCTGGGCAGAGTGGTGTCAACCGTGCAAGATCCTCAGTCCTGCGCTGGAGCGCGTCACCGAGGAGGCGGAAGGAGCGTTCGAACTGGTCAAGGTCGACGTCGACGCCAATCAAGAGCTGGCTAAGCAATACGGTGTGCAAGGGATCCCCACCGTCATCGCTTTTCGCGACGGTGAAGAGGTCAGCCGGTTCACCGGCGCCCTCCCCGAATCAGCCCTCGTCGAGTGGGTGTCTGGGATCATGCCGGACGAGTTCGATCTGATGCTTGACCAAGCCATGACCGCCCGGCTGGAAGGCGACGACGCCACGGCCGAGCACATTTTGCGCCAGATCCTCGATGGCCGCCCCGACCATGCACAGGCCGGAACGACGTTGGCGGCGATGCTCATCGACCGGGGCGATACCGACGAGGCGCTGATCGCGCTTGGCAAGCTCCCCCCCGACTCCGAGGTGGCTCGGCTACAGGCGGCCGCCAGGGTGCGGGCGGCAGCCGGAAACGACGTTGCCGCCCTC
>JADFIY010000040.1 GCA_022566415.1 Acidobacteriota bacterium | reverse complement strand
CAGGCCGCCAAGCACGGTGCCCCTGGTGTTCATGGCATCGATGGCCACTGCGATGTTGCCGGCGGCCTCGGCCGCCATGAGCACGGCCAGGGCAACGTCGGCGGACTCTTGGTTCCTGAAGGACCGCATCTGCGCCTGGGACAGCGTGGCCCCAAGCGACATCATCTCCGGTTCGTGATTGCGATCGGCGTCGAAGTATGGCGCCATTTCGGTGACGGCCTGGACCGGCTCGTCCGAGTCGGTGTAGGCCCTGCCAAGGACCTGAGCCCCGCGCGCGATGTCGGCCGGTGAGCCGTGCTCCAGATGCCAGTCGAGGGCGCGGCGCGCATAGGTAACGGCGTCTTCGTAGCGGAACAGGGCCGCGGCCGAAGGAGCGGCAAGCTCCCACAGTGAAGCTTGCTGTTCCTCCGTGCCGGGAACGTCGAGGGCCTGCTCGACCAATGAGAGCGCTTGAGCAAAGGATTTGAGTTCAGATGCGCGTTGGGCAGCGTTGACGAGAGCGCCTCGCGCCTTGTCGGCGAGCTCGTCTTCGGGCCCGGCCTCGTAGGCGCTCATGTAATGGCTGGCGATGACGGCGGCGGCTTCAACCGGCGCTTCATGCTCGTAGTACTCGGCGACCTTGAGGTGGCGGTCCTTGCGCTCGGCCTTGGCGATCCGCCCGTAGGCAACCTCGCGGATCACGCTTTGCACGAATTGGAATTGCCCCCGTTCGGGGGAGAGGGGGTTGGTGTCGTAGTGGAGCAGCTCGTGGCGGGCCAGGTCGCGTAGCTTCGGTTCCAGCTCGTCCGCCGGCATGTCAGTGAGCACCGTCATGCCTTCGACGGTGAAGGACTGGCCGAGCACGGCAGCGTCCTGGATGAGCGAGCGACTCTCCTCATCGAGCCGGTCTAATCGCGCCCCGACGAGGGCATGCAACGAGTCGGGGAGGGCGACCTCGGCCAGCTCGCGCGTCTGCCGGTAGGTCGATCCCTCGAGGACCAGGTCGCCGGTGTTGATCAGCATGCGGACGTACTCGACCGCATACAGCGGAACCCCACCTGCCGGCTCGACGATGAGCGCCACCACCGGCTCCGGAATCCCCGGTGCCAGCCCGGTGACCAGCTCGGTCATCTCGGCATCGCTGAGCGGGCCCAGGTGGGTGGAGAGGAAGTGGTGCCTGGCGGATCCCCAGCTCGGGTGCCGGTCGAGCAGTTGGGGGCGAGCCAGGGTGATGACGAGGATCGGATGTTCGGGCGACATCTCGACCAGCTCCTCGATGAACTCGAGCTGGCCGTCGTCGGCCCAGTGCAGGTCTTCAAACAGGAGCACCGCGGTCTCGTTGGCGGCTACTCGCTGGAAGAAGGTGCGCAGCGCGGCGAACAGCTCGTTGCGGTCCCCCGAGGGCATTTCGTCGAGGCCGAGCAACCCGGCGAGCCTCGGCTCGATCCACTGCCGCTCCTCCGAATCGGGGACGAACTCGGCGACGACGGTACGCAGCTTGGTGCGCGCCTTCAGCGGCTCGTCGGTCTCAGCGATGTTGGCGCGGGAGCGAACCATCTCGGTCAGGGCCCAAAAAGTGACGCCGTCGCCGTATGCGGGGGAGCGGCCCTGATGCCAGCGGAACACTTCGGTGAGGCCGTCGATGTATTTCAGCAGTTCCCAGGCAAGGCGGCTCTTGCCGATCCCGGCCTCGCCGACGATCGACACTAGCCGCGCCGTCCCGTCACGCGTGGTGGCGTGCAGCTGATCCTTGAGGAGACGGAGCTCATCGTCTCGGCCGACGAACGGCGGTTCGAGGATCTCCCACTTGCCCCTCCCGCCGCGTTGGCCGATCACGGAAAGCGCTCGCCAGGCGGTAACGGGCGCTGACTTGCCCTTCATGTCCTGCTCGCCGACCAGCTCGTAGCGAATCGCAGCCTCGGTGAGCTGTTTGGTGGCGTCGCCGACAAACACCGTGCCCGAGTCGGCAGCCGACTGCAGGCGCGACGCGGTGTTGACGATGTCACCGATTACCAGGCCCTTCTCGTTACCGCCGGACCCGACCGAGGTCTCACCCGACAGCACCCCGGCCCGGACCGCCAGCTCGGGGATATCCAGTTCTTCTCCGAGTGCCGCGACGGCGTCGATCAGCTCCAGGGCGGCTCGCACCGCCCGCTCGGCGTCGTCCTCCTGCGCCTGTTTGGCGCCCCAGAACGCGGTGACGGCGTCGCCGATGAACTTGTCCACCTCTCCGCCAAAGCGTTCGATGGTCTCTCGGGCCCGGTCGAAATAGCGGGTGAGCATGGCCCGAACGTCTTCTGGGTCGCGGGATTCGCTGAAGCTGGTGAACCCAACGAGGTCGGCGAACAGGACCGACACGAACCGCCGCTCCCCGGGCTCCGAAGCCGGGGTCTCAGTGGTTGGCATCGCCGTCGGCGCCAGGGCGGCGAGGTTGGTGAGGTCATGGCCGCACTCACTACAGAACTTGTGACCCGGGCCATTGGCATGGCCGCACGACGGACACACCGCACTCAGCGCGGTACCGCACTCGAAGCAGAACTTGTGACCCGGGTCGTTGGCTGCACCGCAATTGCCGCAGATCAAAACAGATCTCCCTTTCCCCGGCGAAGCAAGGCTAATGCGCCAAATACTTGTGTGAGAGCCAGTGCAGCGAGCGCGATCCGGCAGGATCGCTGAGGGAACAAAGTCTCGTACAATTCACTGATGCGACCGATCATCACACCCGCCGAGTCGGCGCGGCTTGACAACGCTTCTACCGAGCCCATCGAGACCCTCATGGAGAGGGCGGGGTTTGCCGTAGCCGTCGCCGCCGCCGAGATGGGCGTCGGCTACGGGGACAGGGTGACGGTGCTGGCCGGACGCGGCAACAACGGCGGTGACGGATACGTTGCCGCCAAGCACCTTGCCGACCGTGGGGCACAAGTGACGGTGCAGTCGCTCGGCTTCCCCACCGGGGAGTACTCGCCCGCTCGGAAGGCGGGGACGGCCGCGGTCCGCGGCGGGGTGAGGGTGCTTCGCCTTGGTGAACCTGAACCGACCGACCTGGTGATCGACGCCCTGTTCGGCGTTGGCTTCCGCGGGAAGCTTCCCGATGAGGTTGTTCCTTGGACGGAGCTCGAGACGCCGGTGCTCGCCGTCGACGTGCCGTCTGGCATCGACGCCTCAAGCGGGGAAACCGCGGGTGCCGCCTTCAGCGCCGATGTGACGGTCACGTTCCAGGCTGCCAAGACCGGGCACTTTTTGGGGGAAGGTCCTGATCGCAGTGGCGTTTTGCGGGTAGTCGATATCGGGCTCGGTGCACCCCGCGCCGAGCTCATGCTGTGTGAAGCGGTCGATGCGCCCTCTCCGGTTCGTGACCGACGGGCGCACAAATGGTCGGCCGGGTCGGTAGCGGTTGTTGGAGGCTCACCTGGGATCACCGGGGCGGCCATGCTGGCGACGCGGTCGGCGCTAAAGGCCGGCGCCGGGGCGGCAACCATTGTGTGCGCGGCCTCACTCGTGCCGGTCTATGCGGCGCTCGACCCCGGAGTGATGGCGGCCGGAGTAGGCGATTCCTACTGGTTTCGGGCCCGTGACGTCGACGGGGTGCTCGAGGTCGTTGAGCGTTACGACGTCCTCGTCGTTGGGCCAGGGCTTGGGCCGGTTGACGTGGAATTTGTCGAAGGCCTGCTGGCCCGCTGGGAGGGACCGCTTGTTCTCGATGCCGACGGCATCAACGCCCTGGACGGGGTAGCGGCCTTGGCCTCCCGGTCCGCGCCGAGTGTGATCACGCCACACGCCGGCGAATTCGCTCGAATGAGTGGCGAGGATGCCTCCTACCAGGCAGCAGAGCGGCTCGCAGACAAGACGGGCACATTGGTGCTGCTCAAAGGGTCCCCGACCTTCGTCACCGACGGTGTCGAGACATGGGCGGTGACGACCGGGGGTTCCGAGCTGGCCACGATCGGGACAGGAGACGTCCTGGCCGGCATGCTTGGCGCCTTCATCGCGGGCGGATTACCCGAAGACGTAGCGGCACGGTCGGCGGCGTATCATCACGGTGTCGCCGGCTCGCGCCTGGCGAAGCGTGGCACGGTGATGGCGACCGATCTGGTCGATGAGATCGGTCGGCCATAGGACTCGGTCACAACAAGGCGATCGCTCCACTGCCGGGCGACTAGGTGCTGTCCCTGCTATTGATTGATGAGGAGAAAAGGTGACCGAGCAGAAGAAGCACACCGTGTTCTCCGGCGTGCAGCCGACAGGGAACATCCATCTCGGGAACTACCTTGGTGCGTTCCGCAACTGGGTCGCCCTCCAAGACGATCCCAACATCGAGCCGATTTACTGCATCGTCGATCTGCACGGGATGACCAACCCGTACGACCCGAAGGAGTTCGAGGCGGCGCGTTTGGAGACCGCCAAGGTGCTGCTCTCCATCGGGATCGACCCCGACCGGTCCTTGTTCTATATGCAAAGCCAGGTCCCCCACCATCCGGAGCTGGCGTGGATCCTGGGGACGGTTACTCCGATGGGTGTGCTCAATCGGATGACCCAGTTCAAGGACAAGACGGAGCGGGGGGTGCCGGCCAATCTCGGGCTGTTCTCCTACCCGGTGCTGATGGCGGCTGACATCCTGCTGCTCAGAGCCGACCTGGTGCCGGTGGGCGACGATCAGAGGCAGCACATCGAGATGACCCGCGACCTCGCCGAGCGCTTCAATAACCGGTTCGGGGAGGTGTTTCCCGTCCCGGACAGTCTCGTTCCCGAGACCTCGGCACGGGTCATGTCGCTCACGGACCCGACCACCAAGATGTCGAAGAGCGATCCAAATCCGAAGAGCAGGATCGATGTGCTCGACAGCCCCGATGAGGTACGCAAGAAGATCATGAGCGCGGTCACCGATTCCGAACCCACGGTGCGTTTCGACCGCGCCCAAAAGCCTGGGATCTCCAACCTCCTCGAAATCATGTCGGCGTGCACGGGCAGGTCGATCGACGATCTGGCCATGGAATATGCAGACGGCGGCTACGGAGTGTTCAAGGAGGCCGTCGCCGAGGCCGTGATCGCCGAGCTGGCGCCGATCCGCTCCATCTATCAGAACCTCGATGATGCCGACGTGGCCAGGATCCTGCAACGGGGCGCCCTCGACGCCAGAACCAAAGCGGAGGGCTACCAACAAGAGGTCCGCGACGCCGTAGGCCTGCATCGGCAGTAGGTAGTAGGCCAGTAGAGCAGTAGCGAAGTAGATCAGTAGCCAAGTCGAGCAGCAGCCAAATAGCGCGCAAGGGTCTGTACTCGCCTCCGATCCTGCTGTATGACGGCCAGATGCGGAATTTCAAGAGGCTTGAGGTATGGCAGAGAGCCTTCAGGCTGTCTTTGAGTCTCCATCACGAGGCGGACAGCTTTGCCGGTCGGCATCGATTTGGTCTTGGGGATCAGCTCATGCGTGCTGCGTTTTCAATACCGGCCAACATTGCTGAAGCCGCAGGCCGCGAGTCCGTCAAGGAGTTTCGACGATATCTGACGATCGCTTTCGGTTCCGCTTCCGAACTCGAGAATCATCTGCTGATTGCCGACGAGCTGGGCCTGCTTTCTGATGCGCCGCGCCATCTTCAGGAGTTGAGTGAGATTCAGAGCATGCTCGCCGGTCTTCGACGCAGAGTCCGATCCTGATCTACCGGTCTACCACCCGCCTACTACCCGCCTACTACCCTCACGCGTGCTGACGTCACTTGGAGGTGGGGCTCGATGGAGATCGAGATCGGTATCGCAAAATCGGGTCGGCGCGCCTGGGGATTCGATGACATTGCCATCGTTCCTTCGCGGCGTACGCGCGACCCCGAAGATGTCGACCTCACCTGGGAGATCGACGCCTTCACGTTCGATCTCCCGCTCCTTGCCTCCGGGATGGATTCGGCGGTGAGCCCATCGACGGCGATCACCATTGGCCGGCTCGGAGGTTTGGCGGTCCTCAACCTCGAAGGCTTGTGGGCCCGATACGAAGACCCGATGCCCGTCTACGACGAGATCTCATCGCTCCCCGACGAGAAGGCCACGCGGCGGATGCAGGAGCTCTACCTCGAACCGATCAAGCCCCATCTGATCACACAGCGCGTCGCCGAGATCAAGGCGAGCGGCGTCATCGCGGCTGGGAGCCTGACACCGCAGCGTGTCACCGAATATATCGACCACGCAAAAGAGGGTGGGCTCGATGTCCTGGTGATCCAGGGCACGGTGGTGTCGGCAGAGCACGTGTCCTCCCGCACCGAGCCGCTCGACCTTTTCGCCTTCATCCGCGAGGTTGAGATGCCGGTGATCGTCGGCGGCGTTGCCTCCTATCCGGGCGCCCTCCACCTGATGCGAACCGGCGCCGTCGCCGTCCTCGTCGGCGTAGGTCCCGGCGCCGCCTGCACCACCCGTGGCGTGCTCGGCATCGGTGTTCCCCAGGCCACCGCAGTCGCCGACGCGGCGGGCGCTCGTACCCGCTACCTGGAAGAAACCGGGCGTTACGTCCACGTGATCGCAGACGGTGGCATGCGCACCGGTGGGGACATCGCCAAGGCCATCGCCGTCGGAGCCGATGCGGTGATGCTCGGTTCGCCGTTTGCGGCAACCGACGAGGCCCCTGGGAACGGGGTGCATTGGGGGATGGCGACCTTCCACCCGACCCTGCCACGAGGCTCGCGGGTCAGGGTGGGTTCGTTGGGGTCGATCGAAGAGCTCCTCGTCGGTCCAGCGCATGAGAACGACGGCCGCCGCAACCTGATGGGAGCGTTGCGCACCTCGATGGCAACCACCGGCTACGCCAACGTCAAGGAGTTCCAGAAGGCCGAGGTAATGGTCGCCCCGACCATGCAGACCGAAGGCAAGCAGCTGCAGCGGTCACAGGGCGTCGGGATGGGCTGAGGTGGCGCCGGCCGGCCATGCATCCCAGGGCGATGACTTCGACCGGGTACTCGTTGTCGACTTTGGCGCCCAATATGCACAGCTGATCGCACGGCGGGTCCGCGAGGCCCACGTCTACTCCGAGATCGTCCCGCGGGACGTCACCGCCGCCGAGGTGAGCGATCGCCATCCGGCGGGGATCATCCTATCCGGGGGGCCCGCATCGGTGTACGCGCCTGATGCCTACGGCATCGACGATGCGTTGCTCGACCTCGACATCCCCGTGCTTGGCATCTGCTACGGGCACCAGGTGATCGCCGCCAGCCTCGGCGGCACCGTGGAGCGCAACGACATTGCCGAATACGGCGCCGCCGATCTCACCGCCACCGGATCGTCCGTCCTGTTCAAGGGTCTTTCCGACGAGCAGAAGGTATGGATGAGCCACAGAGACTCTGTGATCGCGGCTCCAGATGGGTTCACGGTGACGGCGACGACCGCCGACTCACCGGTCGCGGCAATGGAGGCTCCAGACCGTGGCTTGTACGGCGTGCAGTTCCATCCCGAGGTCGCCCACACCCCCCGCGGACAGGAGATGCTCGAGCACTTCCTCTACGACGTCTGCCACGCAAGGCCCACCTGGACCCACGTCGGCATCATCGAGCAGTCGGTGGCTGCGGTGCGTGACGCGGTTGGCGACGGCTCGGTGATCTGCGGATTATCGGGCGGCGTCGACTCTTCTGTTGCTGCCGCGCTGGTACACCGCGCCGTTGGCGACCAGTTGGTGTGCGTGTTTGTCGACCATGGTCTGCTCAGGGAAGGCGAAGCGGCGCAAGTGGAAGAGACGTTCCGCAGCACCTTCGACATGAACCTGGTGCACGTCAAGGCGGAGGACCGCTTCCTCGAAGGTCTTGCCGGCATCACCGATCCGGAGCAAAAACGGAAGATCATCGGCGAGACCTTCATCCGCATCTTCGAGGAGGTAGCGGAGGACATAGACAACGCCGCCTACCTGGTACAGGGCACGCTGTACCCCGATGTGATCGAGTCCGGCACCAAGGATGCCTCCAAGATCAAGAGCCACCACAATGTCGGCGGGCTCCCCGACGACATGCATCTCCAACTCATCGAGCCGCTGCGCGACCTGTTCAAGGACGAGGTTCGCGCCATCGGCGAGGAGCTCGGGTTGCCCGAGGAGATCGTGTGGCGCCAGCCATTTCCCGGCCCAGGGCTCGCCGTCCGGATCATCGGGGACGTCACCAAGGAACGCCTCGACATCCTGCGGGCCGCAGACGCCATCGTGCTCGAGGAGATCCGGAGGGCGGGCCTGTATCGGTCGCTGTGGCAGACCTTCGGGGTTCTCCTCGCCATACGCACGGTCGGTGTGCAGGGGGACGAGCGCACCTACGCCTACCCGCTGATCATTCGTGCAGTGACCTCGGAAGATGCCATGACCGCCGACTGGGCAAGGCTCCCATATGAGGTACTGGCCACCATCTCGTCACGCGTGATCAACGAGGTCCCAGGCATCAATCGCGTGGCCTACGACGTGTCGTCGAAGCCTCCCGCCACCATCGAATGGGAATAGCAGTCCAGAGTCAGGAGTCGAGGGTCGAGAGTCAGAACGGATTCTGCTCTGGACTCTGGACTTGTGAATAGGAGTCGAGAGTCTGGAGTCGAGAGCCAAAACGGGTCTTACTCTGGACTCTTGACTCTGGACTTGAAACCACCGCTTCTGCGCAAACCGTGCGGGACAAACGACTACCCGAGCGCACTAGTTACTCGGGTCCCATATAGGTCTTAAGACCTATGCGCATTGCGTCGATACCGAATCGAGGCCCGATCTTCTCGGGCTGAGGTGAGCGCGTGACTTGGAGCAACGACCCAGAGTTGCAAGAAATGTTCGTGGAGGAGGTCGCTGAGCGATCGGCGATTCTCGCGAACGGAGCACGAACTCTGCGCAAAGGAGACATGACCCCGCAGATTGCCGGGGAGCTGTTGCGCGAGGGACACACGATCAAGGGAACCGGCCGGGTCATGGGGTATGACCATGTCGCCACCGCCGGCGAGATGCTGGAGATGATCTGGCGCTGGATCCAGCGCGGCGACATCACACCGCTTCCGATCTTTGGCCGCATTCTCGAGGGCCTGAGCGACTCCTTGCCCGGTGCGCTGACCGATCCGGCTCAACTCGACGAGGCGATGGCCGCAGTCCTCGACTATTTCGAGGGTGAGGATCTTCCGGAGGAGTTGCCGCAGCCAGCAAGCGCAGCCCCGAACCCGGTTGAGAAGGGGTTGGAGGTCGTCGACGACGAACCCGAGGTGGGTGGCGAAGAATCTGAGGCCGCGGAGCCTGCACCGGAGGCGTCGCAGCAAGACGAGTCGAACGACGAAGACGATGCCGAAGACGAGCGGGATCCCGATACCTCGAAGGAACAGGAAGACGAGTCGGACGAAGAGAAGCCGGAGCCCGAGGCGGCTAAAAACAAGCCGGAGCCCGAGGCATCTATAGAGGAGCCCGGGTCAGAGGCATCCGAACCGATGGCAGAGCAACCTCCCCCACCACCTCCCCTCAAATCCGGTTCCCCTCCAAAGGAGCAGACTGCCTCGGTGATCGAATTTCCGACACCAGAAGGTGGGGTTGCGCTGGCGGAGAGGCCCGATTCCAACCCCCGCGAAGAGGGCGAGGTTGACGACGCGCTGGCGGATCTCGGCGGTCTGATCGCCTCGGTGCAGGACTGGGCTGCCGAGGAAATCATCAACGTAAACGCCGGACGCCTCTACGGCCTGGTCAACCACCTGGTGACGCTGCGCATGGACCTTGACGCGTTGAAGGTGCAGCTCGGCGACCTCGGCAACGATGTCGCTGCAGATCCGTTCTTCTCGGAGCGGGTCGCCGCCATCGAACAAGCCGTCGACCCGATCGCCGAGTTCGCAGAATCTCTCGAAACCGAAGGTCTTCAGCTGGCCTCGGTGCCACTCAGCGAAATCACCGGCACCCTTCCCCAGCTCGTGAGCTACCTGGCGAAGAAGACCGGCAACGAGGTGCGCCTGGACATCCGTGGTGACGACATCCTCATCGATCGTCAGGTGCTCGACCTGCTGGACGACGCGGTGAGGCAGTTGGTCGTAAATGGTGTCGTACATGGCATCGAGGACGCGGCTACTCGCGTCGGTGTCGAAAAGACCAGCACCGGAGTGATCTCCGTGGTTGCAACCGAGGAAGACACCAGCCTCAAGCTGGTCGTCTCCGACGATGGACGCGGGATCGATTGGAACCGCATCAGGGACAAAGCGATCACAGACGGCCTCATCGATGGCGACGCCGAGCTCGCACCGGATCGGATGCGCGCCCTGCTGTACCAGGACGGGTTCTCGACCCTGGAAGAAGTGGGAGAACTCGCAGGAGACGGCATGGGAATGAGCCTGGTTCGCGACGCCGTAGAGGCGTTGAACGGATCCTTCAGGGTGGAAAGTGTTCCCCACAAACGGACGAGCGTGACGATCACCGTCCCGCTGCATCGCGCCATGCAGCGTGTGTTGCTCGTGGTCTCGGGACCGTTCACCTGGGGCATTCCAGCGGCTGCCGTCGAAGAGGTCATACCGATGAGCGCGGCCGCGATCACTGTCACCGACGACGCCACGGTTATCCGTTGGGACGAGCAAGACGTTCCTTTCGGGTCGTTTTCCGATGTCGTGGGATTCACGACCAGCCGGCTACCCACTCAAGTGGTGGTGGTCTCGAGCGCCGTCGGCCAGGTGGCGCTCGCCGTCGAACAGGTGCTGGGGACCCGACAGGTGGCATCGAAGGAACTCGGGGCGCTCCTTGCCGGGTCCGAGACGGTGATTGGCGCAGCCCTACTCGGCGGCGACGAGGTGGCCCTGGTCGTCGATACTGCCAGCCTGGTCGAGCGGCAGCGCCGGCTCGCCGCAGATGGCCCATCGTTCTCCTCGCCGAGGGTGCTCATCGTTGACGACTCGCTCGGTGTGCAGCAGGTGGTGTCGTCGGCACTGGCGACCTCGGGATTCATGACCTCGGTCGCCAGCAGCGTTGCCGATGCCCTCGGGTCGTTGCAGAGCGAGCAGTTCGATGCGCTGGTTGTCGACTTCTCGATGCCGCGAGCCGACGGTGTCGCCCTGGTCCACATGGTCCGGCAGCGACACGCCAACACACCGATCGTGATGCTGTCCGGCGTAGCCGACGAAGCCGATGTGGAGCGGGCCAAACAGGCCGGCGTCGACGCCTTCTTCGACAAGTCGGACTTCCGCGAGGGTGGCCTGGCCGAGAAGCTCCACGCGCTGATAGCGGAGCGCCGAGATGCGGAACAAACGGCGTAGAAGTCCAGAGCCGTGAGTCCAGAGTCCTGACTCGGGCGGCTGCTTCTGGCTCTGGACTCTCGACTCCTGACTCTCGACCCAATCACACGCATGTAGTTCCGGGACCGAACCTCGGTACACTTCGGTCTTTATGCCCGACTCCGACCTTCTTGAATCGCTGAACCCGGCGCAGCGCCACGCGGTAGCCGCCGTCGATGGGCCGGTGCTCGTTGTCGCCGGTGCTGGTTCCGGCAAGACCCGAGTTCTCACCTATCGGATTGCCCACCTCATCGGTGACCACGGCGTCTCGCCGTACGCCATCCTCGCCATCACCTTCACCAACAAAGCGGCGAACGAGATGCGCGAGCGGGTGGCCCGCCTCGTCGGCGGGAGCGTCGCCGACGGAATGTGGGTGTCGACGTTCCACAGCGCCTGCGTCCGCATCCTTCGCAGGGAGGCGCCACGGCTCGGCTACCGATCCTCGTTCTCGATCTACGACGATGCCGACTCACTCCGGCTGGTGACCATGTCGGTCAAGGACCTCGATCTCGACCCCAAACGGTTCCCGCCAAAAGCGATCAGGGCCGCCATATCCAACGCCAAGAACGAGCTCATCGACTACGAGACCTATGCCCAGGGTGACTCAGGTTTCTACCACGAGAAGGTTGCAGACGTATACCGCCTTTACCAGCAGCGGATGGTGGAAGCGTCGGCCGTCGACTTCGACGACATCCTGATGCTCACCGTCGAGATCTTCCAGGCCTTCCCGGACGTCCTTGCCCACTATCAGGAACGGTTTCAGTACATCCTGGTCGACGAGTACCAGGACACGAACCATGCGCAATACACGCTGGTGAAACTTCTCGGTGCCAAGCACAGGAACGTGTTCGTCGTCGGTGATGCCGATCAGTCGGTGTACGCCTTCCGCGGTGCCGATATGCGCAACATCCTCGATTTCGAGAAGGACTACGAGGACGCCCGCGTCGTGATGCTGGAGCAGAACTATCGCTCGACGCAAACAATCCTCGACGCCGCCAACGCCGTGATCGCCAACAACGAGGACAGGAAACCGAAGCGGCTGTGGACCGATGAAGGCGCCGGCGAGCCCATCGTCGCTTTCGAGGCGGCGGATGAACAGGACGAGGCGGCCTTCGTCGCCGAGCAGATGCGCGACCTGGAGAGCGACGGCATGGCGTTGTCCGATGTCGCCGTCTTCTACAGGACCAACGCCCAGAGCCGGGTCATCGAAGAGGTACTCGTCCGCTACGGCTTGCCCTATCAGGTGGTCGGAGGCCCGAGGTATTACGACCGTCGCGAGGTCAAGGACGCCGTTGCCTATCTGCGGGCGGTGGTCAATCCCGACGATCAGGTCGCCATCAAGCGGATCATCAACGTTCCGAGGCGGGCGATCGGCAACACCAGTGTCGCTCACGTCGACCGGTTTGCCGAGGCGACCGACATCAGTTTCATGGAAGCGTTGCGACAGGGGGGCGCCAACGAGCGGCTGACCGGTCGTGCCCAGCGCAGTATCGCCGAGTTCGTCTCGCTCCTCGATCACTTGCACGACCGGATCAGCGACGGGCCACGGGCGGTCACAGAGGCGGTGCTCGAGGAGACCGGATACCTCGACATGATCCGAGCGGAGCGAACGATCGAGGCGATGGGCCGCGAGGAGAACCTGCGGGAACTTGTCTCCGCCGTGGCCGAGTTCGAGGAGTCGGGACCGATATCGGTTGGCCCCATCGATTGGGAAGGGCTGGAACCGATTGCGAAGCTGCAGATGTTTCTCGAATCCATCAGCCTGGTCGCCGACATCGATGGCATGGAGGACACCGAGAAGGCAACGCTGATGACGCTGCACAACGCAAAGGGCCTCGAGTTCCCTGCCGTGTTCCTCACCGGGATGGAGGATGGGGTGTTCCCCCACATGCGCTCGCTCGGTGACCCTGCTCAGCTCGAGGAAGAGCGTCGGCTGTGCTACGTGGGGATCACCAGGGCGGAGGAGCGGCTGTTCCTCACCAGGGCCTGGAACAGGAACCTGTGGGGCCAGTCCCAATACAACGGGCCGAGCCGTTTCCTCGGCGAGATCCCGGAATCGCTGATCCGGAAGGTGAAGCGAACCGAACAGTCCGTCCACGCCGCGGCGTCGGCCTCACATCCAAGGGTGTCCGACACCGACATCATCAGCGGAGACCGGGTGCGCCATGCACATTGGGGCGACGGTGTCGTCCGCGAGGTGGTTGGCACCGGCGATCGAGCCGAGGCGGTGGTGACCTTCGACGAGGGAGACAAACGGCTGCTTCTGGCATGGGCACCGTTGGAGAAGGCGTAAGAGAGTCGCAAGTCGCAAGTCGCACTGATCTTTGCTGGAACTGGGAATTTGTCCACCGGCCGCCGGCGAGCCGGGACCTGGGACCTGGGACCTCGGAACTGGGAACTGGCAAGAGTGCTTGCAATTGCAAGCACTTTTTTTTCGGAACTAGACGGACAACAACGTCCGTCGGCCTAGCATTGCGGCCGTGACCAACGACCTGCCAATGCTGATCCAGGGCGGAATGGGAGTCGGAGTATCCAGCCCTCAACTCGCCAACGCCGTCGCGTCCGCCGGACATCTCGGCATCGTCTCCGGCACCGGTGTCGACACCTCCCTCTACCGCCGGCTCGGGGACGGCGACCTCGATGGGAGCCAGCGCCGTGCCCTCGAGGCGTTCCCGGTTCCTGGCGTAGCCGAGCGGATTCTGGAGAAGTACTACATCGCAGGCGGCAAGGCGCCCGATGCCCGGTACAAGTCCAAACCGATGCCCACGATCAAGATGAGTCGGATGGCCCAGGACCTGATGGTGGCCTCCAACTTCGTCGAGGTGTTCCTGGCCAAGGAAGGCCACGACGGCCCGGTCGGCATCAACTACCTGGAGAAGATCCAGATTCCCCACCTCACGTCGGTGTATGGGGCGATGCTCGCCGGCGTCGACTACGTGGTGGTCGGTGCGGGCATCCCGATGACGTTTCCCGGCATTCTCGACGACCTGCACGAGGGCAAGGCAGTCAAATACAAGATCGACGTCAAAGGTACCGAACGCGGCGAGGTCATCTACACCCACTTCGATCCGGTCGAGTACTGCGACGGTATTCCGTTGCCGCCGACGCCGCGGCCCAAGTTCCTCGCCATCGTCGCCTCCCACGTGCTGGGGACGGCAATGGAGCGCAAGGCGACAGGGTTCGTCGATGGCTACATCATCGAGTACCCGACCGCAGGCGGTCACAACGCACCACCGAGGGGCAAGGTACAGCTCACTCCTGACGGTGAGCCGATATACACAGACCGTGACATCCCCGACCTCGGGGTCTTCCGCGACATCGGCAAGCCCTTTTGGCTGGCCGGTGGTTACGGCGAGCCACAGCAGGTCAAAGCCGCCCTGGAACTCGGCGCAACCGGGGTTCAGGTCGGCACCGCCTTTGCCTACTGCGAGGAGTCCGGGTTCGACGCCGACATCAAACGTCGGGTGCTCGAGCTCTCCCGTAGCGGCGAGGCCAAGATCTACACCGACGCGATAGCGTCACCGACCGGGTTCCCCTTCAAGGTCGTCGAGCTGGAAGATACGTTGTCGGACCCTGTCGTCTTCGAGAAGCGCACCAGGGTGTGCGACCTTGGCTACCTCCGCACCGCCTACAAGAAGGACAACGGCAGGGTCGGCTACCGATGCTCGGCGGAGCCGGTCCAGGACTACGTCGACAAGGGCGGTACCGAAGAGGGCGCCGTGGGTCGAAAGTGCTTGTGCAACGCCCT
This sequence comes from Acidobacteriota bacterium, assembly GCA_022566415.1. Taxonomy (GTDB): domain Bacteria; phylum Actinomycetota; class Acidimicrobiia; order Spongiisociales; family UBA5794; genus JACZST01. The sequence continues at coordinate 413 of JADFIY010000040.1, read as the reverse complement.
GCTGGCCAATATCGGCCTCAACCAGATCAAGGACGACGGCGAAGTCGAGGGCATCCTGGTCACCTCAGGCGACGACGTGAAGAACGTGGCCCGTTTCGTCGAGCCTGGTAGCGACACCTACTACGCGGCGGACGTCATCAGGTATCTGCTCCCAGCGTGATTCTCGCCGCCCATCGCGGCACGCTGGTTCCCGCTCGGGCCACGGCTCCGGATCGCGCCTCGCCGCGTACCCAGGGCTCACACCGGCGTATACGGGGTTGTAGTGGCGCGGGACATCCCGTACAGGTGTCGCGGGTCTTCCCTGACAGGTGGTGGTGGTCATGGGGTTGGTCTTCCTGGTCGGTTGTGGAGGGGTTGGCGTCGTTGGTTGGGGTTGATGGTGAGGGTTCTGGCGAGTTGGTGGTTGATGAAGA
>JADFIY010000039.1 GCA_022566415.1 Acidobacteriota bacterium | reverse complement strand
GTGACGGTCAGCCGGATAGTTTCGCCGGTGACAGGATCGGTCGATTCGATCTCGCCCTCAGCTTCGAGAATGCCAGGAAGCAGGATCGTGTCGAGAGAGCACCAGGCGTACATGTCGTTGCCGTTGACCCGAAAGCTGTGTCGGGTCGGCTTGAGGGTGAGGACCATGCCAATGAAATTGCCTTGGTCGTCGAACTGGCCGTTAGAGGCGTCGATCGCCTTGAACATTTTGTCGATCTCTTGTTCGGGGACTCCAAGAACCTCGGATGCGTGTTCCTTGGAGACCGGCTCTCCCTTCGTCAACTCCTCGAGTAGGCGAATCAGGGCCAGGTTGAAACCCTCCTTCTGCCTGCCGGTCTTCTCCCTCCAAGCCTCGGTGGCCTCCACCGTTGTTGGTCGTGTGGTTGACATGATCCGGTTCCCTCCTTTGAAGTCTCGCCGACGTGCAGAGTGCAACCCGAAAGTAGCAAACACGATTCAGCATCCGCCCATATCGGCTGCGAGTTCAGGGGATCGTTGCATCAGTATCGACGAGAGTTGTCTCGATGGAGGTGCACGATGGAACGATTGTCGATTTCTGAGCGGAGCGAGTTGTGGGATCGGTGGGAGGCTGGGGAATCGCAGCGGTCTATAGCAAGAGCGTTGGAGCGTTCTCCTTCAACGGTCAGGACCCAGTTGTTGTCGTTGGGGTGGCGGCGACCGGTGCGTGTGGGCGAATGGTGTTCGTTGCGTCTGTCTCTGGGTGAGCGTGAGGAGATTTCGCGTGGGATCGCCCAGGGTGAGTCGTTGCGGTCGATCGCGGCTCGTCTTGGCCGGGCGTCGTCGACGGTGTCTAGGGAAGTGGCGAACAATGGTGGCTGTGACCAGTATCGGGCTGTGGTAGCACACCGAGCGTCGCGTCGGCGTGCTCGACGACCCAAGGCGATGAAACTCGCCGAGTGTCCACGGTTGTGTGAAGCGGTTGAGGAGAAGCTGCTGTTGTGGTGGTGGTCTCCTGGTCAGATCTCCCGCTGGCTGGTTCGGGCATATCCTGATGATGAGGAGATGCGGGTGTCCCACGAAACGATCTACCAGTCGTTGTTTGTCCAGGGCCGTGGTGCTCTGCGCAAGGAACTGTGGCGGGCTCTACGCACAGGGAGGGCCAGACGCCGCCCACAGGGTCGTCCCGCGTCGACCAAGGGCCAGATCCGTGACATGGTCATGATCTCAGAACGGCCGGCCGAGGTGGCCGATCGTGCGGTGCCGGGGCATTGGGAAGGCGACCTGATCGTGGGGAAACGCAAAACGTCGATCGGGACCCTGGTGGAACGACAGTCGAGATATGTGATGCTGTTCCAGGTCCCGGATAACACCGCAGAGAGTGTGCGGGTTGCCCTCACTGACACGGTCAAGAAGCTCCCTGAGCATCTGTGGCGATCTGGAGTTCCCCCTTCTGGCCGGACACGGTTGTTATGCGGCCAGGGTGTTGGGGGTGTGACGGTAGTGATCCTCCCATTCGATTGGTGATTGGTATCCGAGTCTCGAGTGGAGCCGGCGGCGGTTGTACCAGGCTTCGATCCAGTGGCGGATGGCGAGTCGGGCCTCAGCCCGAGTTTTGAACACTCTCCGGTGGACCAGCTCTTTCTTCAAGGTGGCCAGGAACGATTCGGCGGGGGCGTTGTCCCAGCACACTCCGGTGCGACCCACCGACTGGGACACCCTATGTGATGCGCACAGCTCGGCGAACTGGTCCGAGGTGTATTGGGTGCCCCTGTCGGAGTGGAATACCACCCCGGTGACGTCACCGCCGCGGGTCCCGACCGCTTCGCTGAGGGCGTCACTGACCAACTCGGCACGCATGTGGCTCGCCATCGACACCCCCAGGATGCGCCGCGAGGCGAGGTCTTCGACGAATGAGAGATAGAGGAACCCTTCCCAGGTGTTGATATAGGAGATGTCGCCACACCAGGTCACATCGAGTTCGGCGGGACAGAAGTTCCGCCGGACCCGGTCCGGGATCCGATGTGAACCGTCGCCGATCGTCGTGACCCGATGCTTCTTGGGGGTGTATCCGACAATGTCGTGGATCCGCATCAGGCGCTCCACTCGTTTGTGGTTCACCACCCACCCCCGATTGCCGAGCTCTACGGTCACTCGAGGCGACCCGTAGGTGCCGTCGGATTCCTCCCAGATGTCTTCGATCTCTTTGACCAGGCGCCGCTCGGCGAGTTCCCCAATGGTGGAGATCCCGTCACGGTGCCGTTTCCAGTGGTAGTACGCCGACCGGGACACCCCAGCAACGTCACAGTTGCGCTCCACCGGGAACCCTGCGGCCTTCTGTTGGTCGACAAAGCGGTAGAGCATCACTCGTCCGACTCCTTCACCCAGAAGGCCACAGCTCGCTTTAAGAGTTCACGCTCCATCCGCAACCGGGCGTTCTCGCGTTCGAGCTCCAACAGCCGATCCTTGTCGTTGCTCGACACACCCTCCCGCTCACCCCGGTCGACCTGATCCTGTCTCACCCAGCTTCCCAACGAAGAGTCGTAGATCCCCAACTCGCGGGCCACCTCAGCAATCGACCTATCAGAACTACGGACGATCTCGACCGCATCCCGTTTGAACTCGTCGGAGAACTTGCGTCTCGGCCGTCGTGCCTTGTGTACCTCCATCGGACTCCCTTCCAAGGCGAATCATCGCCCATTGTCAGGGTGTCCGGCTCACGGGGGGAACTCCACCACATACCCCCAACACTGTCAGGGAAGACCCGCGACATGTGTCAGGGATGTGCTGCAACAGAACAGGGCGATATATGTGCCTGGGAGCCCTGGGTTCGCAAGGGGGGCTAACCGAGCCAGGTGAGGAACTCGTGCACCGGTCGGATATTGACCACGCGGGAGCGTTCAACCCAGCCGCGCCTGGAGTTGCTGACCCCCCACTTGATATTGGCGAACTCCGTCGTGTGGTGAGCGTCTGTGGAAATGGTGAACACCACGTCGTCTCGACGCCGCGCCCGCATCAGGAGGTCTGCCGGCACGTCGAGGCGGTCGATATGCGAGTTGATCTCGAGCGCAGTCCCCGTATCGGCGACGGCATCGAGCACGGCGTCGAAGTCAATCTCAATCCCGGGGCGCCGCCCGATCCGCCGACCGGTGAGGTGCCCGATGACGTTGATCGCCGGGTTGGCCACCGCCTTGATCACCCGGTCGGTCTGTCGGGCCATCGGCAGATCGAAGTGGGAGTGGACGCTGGCGACACACCAATCGAACTCGGCCAGGAATTCGGCGTCATAATCGACATCGCCGTCGCGACCTATGTTGAGCTCCGCCCCATGCAGGATGACGAGGTTCGGATAGCGGGCACGGATCTCCTCGATTTGACCGCGCTCCTCGATCACCGTCTCTCGCGACAAGCCATTGATCGACAGATCCTCGCCGTGCTCGGTGATGGCGATGTATTCCAGGCCGCGCGTTGCCGCCGCCCCGATCATGTCCTCGAGGCTGCTCCGACCGTCTCCCGACCACGTCGAATGCACGTGCAGGTCGCCGCGAATGTCCTCGACACGGACGAGGTCGGGTAGCGACCCCTCGGCGGCGGCTTCGATCTCGCCGACGTCCTCGCGCAACTCCGGAGAGATGAAGTCGAGGTCGAGCGCTCGATAGATCTCCTCTTCGGTCGCCGAGGCAACGACTGTGTCACCGTCCATCAGCCCGTACTCGTTGAGCAGCCAGCCGCGGTCGATAGCCCGCTGCCGCAGCGCGATGTTGTGCGCCTTAGCGCCGGTGAAGTACAGCGACGCGGAACCGAACTGATCGGGTGGCACCACCCGCAAGTCGATCTGCATGTCGTCGGTCGTCACCGACGCCCCTCCAGCTCCTGCTCCCAGCGTCTCCCGCACCGACGGATCGGCGACGAAGGCCTCGACGATCGGATCCGGCTCTTCGGCGACGACGAGGACGTCGACATCGGCGATCGTGTCGCGGAACCGTCTCAGGCTCCCGCAGTACCGGACGGCATTCACCCCATCGATTGATGCCAAACGGTCGACGATGGCCTCGGCGATCCGCAGAGCCTTGCCGATCGGGAGCCGCCGGTCCTTGCCGGCGAGGCCGAGCCGATCAATCGCCTTGCCGATCTTCTCCTCGGTCTTGGCACCAAAGCCCGGCAGCTCGCGTAATTGTTCTGCGGTTACAGCATCCCTCAGCTGATCCACCGATTCGATACCGAGCTCGTGGCGCAACGTGATCGCGGTGCGCGGCCCGACGCCAGGGACCTGGAGGAGGGCTACGAACCGGTCGGGGTACCTGGCGCTGAGCTCGTCGAGCACCTGGATATGCCCGGTATCGACGAACTCGCGAATCTTCTTGGCAGTGGAGTCTCCGACGCCGTCAATGGCCCGCAGTTCCGACACGTCGAGCGTTGAGACATCTATTGGGAACAAACGCACCGCGTCGACCGCCCGCTCGTAGGCACGTGTGCGAAACGACTGCGGGCTCCCCTCCTCGAGCTGAGTCAGCAGCGCAAGCCGAGCCAGAGCAGCAGCAACCAGGTCGTTGGACCGCATCAGCGAAACACCAGGACGGTGAAGACGACAAAACCGATTAGCAGAAACACTCCTTCCAACCGGTCGATACGACGCCCCGTATACGCGAACAAACCGGCCACGACGGCGGCCGCAACCATCGCCGCCAGAAGGATCGGCCCGATCGAATCCAGTGATCCGGGGCCGAGGACCGCGGCAAACCCAATGACGCCGAGGGAGTTGAAGATGTTGGAACCGAGCACGTTCCCCAGTACGAGCTCCGCCTGTTTGCGCCTGGCGCTGGCGAGGGCCGCCGCCAGCTCGGGCAAGCTGGTTCCAACGCCGGTCACCAGGCCCAGGGCAACCACCGACAGACCGAAGCGCTCGCCGAGACCGATCACCCCGTCGAGCATGAATTTGGCGGCAATCACCGTGGCGGTCAAGGCGACTACACCGATGATGATCTCGCGGCCGACCTGGCTGCGCCACCGGTTCGATTCGACCGGATTCTCGTCGTCGTCGACGGTATCGGTCTCGACATCGTCATGCGCCCTGGCGACTCCATCCGGGTCATCCGTCGACCACCTGACCATGAGAGCGATGGCTCCGCCGAGGAGCACGAGCAGCATGACACCCTCCCAGAAGGCGAGCCGGCCGGCGGCCAGCACCGCGGTGAGGACCACCACCGCGACGAGCATCAGCGCACCTTCGTGACGGATCACCCGCTGCCTGGCAACGAGGACCGATACCATGGCGGCGGCTCCAAGGACCAGCGTCACGTTGGCGATATTCGAGGTGACCACGTTGGCTACCGCCAGGTCGAGTTCGCCCTCGAGGGCTGCCAGGCCGGAAACGACAAACTCCGGAACCGAAGTCCCGAACCCGATGACGACGGCACCGATGAGCACCGCCGATACCCCGAAGGCGCCGGAGATGATGACCACCGACCGAACAAGGCGATCGGCAGCGTAGATGAGGGCGATCATGCCCCCGACGAGAAGGATGACGTCAACCCACACCTACAAGACCCTTCGTGGCGGGCGGCGATGGTACCGCCGCACAAGAGTGACCACCCGTGCGCGCCACTAACCTTGCGCCTCCATGGCCAACGACCCCGAACGGCTCCACCAGACATGGCTCCACTCGGACCGGCCGATTCCCAGACAATTCGTACGTCGCGCGCTGAGGTTCACCGACACCGAGGCGGCGAGCGGAATGGTGCTGCTGGCGGCCACCGTTGTCGCCCTGCTGTGGGCAAACTCCGCATGGGGCGCCGGTTACTTCACGTTCTGGAGCACGGAACTCACCATCGAGCTCGGGCCGATCCATTTCGAGGAGACCGTCAAGGGCATCGTCAACGACGGGCTGATGGCGATCTTCTTCTTCGTCGTTGGGCTCGAGATCAAGCGGGAGCTCGTCGTCGGCGAGCTCAACTCGTTACGAAAGGCGGCGCTTCCGGCCATGGCGGCTCTCGGGGGAATGGTCGTCCCTGCGTTGATCTATGTGTCGTTTGTGGCAATGAGCAACGGCGGGGACGCCATCGTCGGCTGGGGGATCCCGATGGCCACGGATATCGCCTTCTCTGTGGGCGTGATCGCGCTTCTCGGCTCGCGAGTGCCAATCGGTGCCAAGCTCTTCCTACTGGCACTGGCGATCGTTGACGACATCGGAGCGATCCTCGTGATCGCCGTCTTCTACACCGCGGACCTCTCGATCATCTGGCTCGGCGTTGCCGCAGGAGCACTCCTACTGATCCTCACCTCCCGCCAGGCCGGAATCCGCTCCATCGCGGTATACCTACCTTTGGCGCTCATCGTGTGGTTTTCCTTCCTGGAGTCAGGGGTGCATGCCACGATCGCCGGCGTGATCCTCGGCCTGATGGTCCCGGCCAGGGCCATGTACAGCGACGTCGAGTTCAGAAGGCGCGCCGGATGGATCTTGGAACGATACGACATGGACGCAGCCTCCCCGGAGGCCCGGGAGCGCCTCGACCAGAATGCGCTCGAACTCGAGGCGATCGCCCGCGAGTCGGTAGCTCCGCTGGAGCGTTACGAGTACCGGCTGCATCGCTTCTCGTCATTTATCGTGGTTCCGATCTTTGCCCTGGCCAACGCCGGAATCCGGTTCGCCGATCTCGACGTGCTCGCCGCCATCTTCAGCCCCGTCGCCCTCGGCGTCTCGGTCGGGCTCGTTCTCGGCAAGCCTCTGGGGATTGCCCTCGCAACCTGGATCGGGCTGCGCCTCAAGCTCGGTGAGCTCCCCCGCAATGTCCGCTTCAGCCACGTGATCGGGATCGGCGTTCTCGCAGGGATCGGGTTCACCGTGTCGCTGTTCATCGCCGAGCTTGCCTTCCGATCCTCCGCAGTGGCCCTCATCCTCACCGATGAGGCCAAGATCGGGATCTTCCTCGGATCGGCAATTGCCGGTGTCGCCGGGTACTTCGTAATGCGCAGGGTGACCGCGTCACCGTCCGAAGGCGCCGGATCGGCTGAAGCCGGCGCACCCTGAGCTACGAGTCTCCTAAACGGGAACGACACTTCGCACCCAGCCGTTGACGCGTCCAGGAGCGCAGATGGCCACACAACCAAACCCGGTCCGTGCCGCCATCGCCATCTTGATGGCGCGACGGCGAGCCCGACCGGATCCGAAGGGAACCGCGTCGCTCGACCACGCCGATTTCGCCAAAGTGCTGATGGATCTCAAACAGATGGGCATCGCCTCACTCCCTGCGAACCGGTCGGCGCTCGTGCGGTATCGAGATCGGCTGGCCGGGGTCGACCCCAACACACTCACCAGGGACGAAGCTCTCGCCTACTGGATCAATCTATACAACGCCGGTGCTCTCGCCCTCGCCGCCGACGCGGTAGTAGAGAACGCGGATAGTGTGCTTCGCGTGCCCGGTGCGTTCAACGGTTCGTGGGTGACCGTTGGCGGAGAATCGCTGACGCTCACGGACATCGAGCACGGCAAGATTCGTCGATTCGGTGACCCCCGCATCCATGCCGCCCTCGTGTGTGGATCTGTTTCCTGTCCCACCCTGCGCCACGAGCCGTATGAGGGCGACGTCGATGGGCAGCTCGACGCTCAAATGCGCAGCTTCCTGGCAATGGGCGGAGCGTCTGTGGACCGCGACAACGGGATCCTTCGGCTCTCACGCGTGTTGCTGTGGTACGGAAGGGACTTGGTCGCCCCGCACCGGATGCCGACATTCCTGCCAGCCCGCCGCCGCTCACTCGCGGTTGCCGTCGCACCATGGCTCCTCCCCGGTGATGCGTCCTGGGTACTTGCCACCAGGCCAAAGGTCGAATTCGCTGCCTACGACTGGGCATTGGCCTGCTCGATTGCTTAGTCCGTATTACGTATTCCGTATCACGTATTACGAAAAACGGAGTGCGTGCCGACGGTGACCATCGCTTCAGCCGTCCCGCAACGTTGCTACAAGCGGGGCGCGTGGCGCCAGGTTCCGTAGGCAAACACGGCAATGGCCACCAGCGCGGCGGCGGTGTCGGCTGGGATCACATTGCGCCACAGTGCGGGTCCATCGACGATCCACTCACCGGACGGGCCGAATCCCACCACATCGAGGTAGCGCCAGATGGCGAAGACGCAGACCACGCCGAGCACGAGACCGGCGGCGACGGCGGCTGCTCGGCCCCAGGCTCGGTGCGCTCCTACTACCAGCGCGGCGCCCGCCCAGGCGATGTCCAGTGCCGACAGCAGTTGGAGGAACTGCATCGACGGGGGAAATTGGAGCGCCGCCGAAGAAGCCAGCGTCACCAGCCCCACCACGCCGGTGGTGATCACCACCACCGTCACCCCCGACGCGACCAGCCGCCACCATGGCGACCAGGCACGGCCAAGGAACCAGTCGGCGCCGGCCAGCGGCGCCAGCCATACCGCCGCGGCAAGGCCGAGCAAGACCAGGCCAGACAGGTGGACGATCACAGGTGTTATCGGCGGTGGGGTCCACGTCACGAGCAGGAGCGGAAGGGATAGGACGAGTCCCGCCACCAGGAATGGGACGGCGGCGAGGACCGCCCGCTCCATCGGAGCGTCGATAGGGTCGGTCAATGAATCGATAGAAGCAACATCTCCAGTCGACAAGGACTCTATCTATGAACCCTGATCAGAGGCAGTGTGATGACCGGCGTGGGCAGACGCGATCCGGCGCTCGGCGAGGGCGGCGTAGTCAGCATCGGTCTCGTACCCCACGTAGTGCCTGCCGCTCTGAACGGCGGCCACCGCGGTGGAACCCGACCCGAGGAAGGGGTCGAGCACCAGATCATCGGTGAATGTGTAGAGCTGGATGAGCCGCTCCGGGAGCTCGACGGGAAACGGGGCGGGGTGCCCGACCCGGCGGGCCGACTCGGGGAGGATGTCCCACACCGAGACAGTTGCCTGGAGGAACTGTTCCTTGGTGATGGTGTCGGTGCCCTCCCTGACGCGACGGAACGGCCCCTTTGAGGCAACAACGACGTACTCGTGGATGTCGCGCAGCGTCGGATTCTTCGCCGACTGCCACGACCCCCACGCCGTCGAGCCGCCCGCAGCCTTGGCCTTCTGCCAAACAATCTCGCCGCGAAGCAGAAAGCCAATGTCGGCGAGCAGGCCGGCGGCGAAGTGGTTGAGCGGGAGGTACGGCTTCCGCCCGAGGTTGGCCACGTTGACCGCCACCCGTCCGCCGGGTTCGATGACCCGATAGGTCTCGGTGAACACTCGATCGAGCAGCCCCAAGTACTCGTCGAGGTCGAGGTCCTCGTCGTAGTCCTTGCCAACGTTGTATGGCGGCGACGTCACCATCAGCGCTACGCAGTTATCCGGCAACTGCTCCATCGACTCCGACGACTGGACGAATACCGAGTCGAGCACGTTGGCCGGAGCGTCTCCGAGCTCGCCGACGTCGTCGAGCTCCGCAAGGCGGTTCATGCGCCGGGCGTAATACGCTGAGGCATCGTGGCTTTCGCGTTTGCCCGCGCCGAAACTGGCGGTGCTGGTGGGCAAGGTTCCTCCTCGTCGTCAACGGTACTCGATGATCTGTTGCGTCCGGCACCCCAGCGAGGTCATCGACCCGGCCATCGCGACCTTCCTGTCTGACTGGGGACGGGGATTGACGACTGCTCTCATACTGCTCGGTAGCTCCCGAGCACGCGGAGCTCTTCGCATGTCGCAGGGGGTGGCTCGATGAGCCTCGACAGCCCGTCCGGCCCCGGCTCGTGGACGAGATCGACGAAGAAGCGGTACGACCACGCCTCGTCGGCCGGTCGCGATTCGATTTTGGTCAGGTTCGCCCCTCGGAGCCCAAGCTCGGTGAGGACCAGAGCAAGAGCGCCCGGGGTGTGCGCGGTCGTGAACACGATCGTCGTCTTGTCGTCATCGTCGTCGACACTTGGGGCACCAGGAGCAAGGACAACGAATCGGGTGGTGTTGTGATCGCGATCCATGATGTCGCCGGCCAGGACCTCGAGGTCATACGCATCTGCCGTCCAGGCTGGCGCCAATGCGGCGATGCCCGGATCGGCGGCTTCGGCGACCTCCCTAACGGCACCGGCGGTGTCGTGACTCGGCACCGCCTCGATACCGAGTTCGGTCAGGTGGTACTCCGCCTGAGCAAGAGCCTCCGGGTGGGACCGCACCTCGCGAACGGCGCTGATGTCAGTACCGCGAATCCCGACGATGGCGTGGCGAATCTCGACCAGGTGCTCTTGGACAATGGCAAAGGATTGATGCTCATCGTCCCCTGGCAGGCGATCGAGCACCGGAAGCACGCTCCCCGTCGTCGAGTTCTCTATCGGAACCACCAACCGATCGATCTCCCCTGCTTCCAATGCGGCGAACGCGGCAGCAAAAGTCGCATAGCCGACGGGTTCCCCGGTATCCGACACTTCCGTCACCGCCCGATGACTGTACGAACCGGTCTCGCCCTGATAGCCAATGCGCATCCACGGACCATAGGCCGTCATCAGCGGGCGCCGGCCCTGAGCCGACGACACCGCCATGTTTTGCCCGAAGTGGAGGTCTCTCGCACGACCAGCGTCGAAGTCGAACGGTGGTTCGCCACCAACAGGACAACCCCCTCTCGGCGCTCTCGAACTCGCCAGCAAGGTGATCCCGTTCGCGGCTGACCGGGTCGAATCCATCAAGTTGAAGACGCCGACCTTCTCCTACCAGGGCAACATCGCCATCTCCACCATCGCCGCCAAGAACCTGGTAAGCCTCACGTTCCAAAAGGGTGCCGACATTCCAGAGGGATCACCCACGCCTGGCTGGCGACGGAAAACAAGTCCGCACCACGAGGTTCGACGATCGGGAGGACCCAGCCGACACCAGGGGGGACCTGGAAGCCGTCCTCAAGGCATGGTGCGACTCCAGGTCGTAGTTGGCAGTGGGGGGTCATGATGCGTAGTACGTGATACGTAATACGGTGATCGCTTGACACCGCCCCCGAGAAACACCGATACCAAACCGGACCTCCTGCCTATCGCAGCGCTCTCTGTATTGGTCATGGTGGCTTTCGGCACCCTGTTCTATGCCTACTCGATCTTCATCACCGGGGAAGCCGCTGGAGCCGAGTACTCGATATCGCTGCTGTCGCTGGCATGGACGGGGGCCGTGCTCGTGGGCGGTGGCTTCGCGTTTATGGTCGGTCGCCGCGCCGACCGGCACGGAGTTCGGGGAATCATGGGACTTGGGAGCGTGGTGGGAGCCGCCGGTCTGATCCTGCTCGCCGCGTCCCAGACAGGGTGGCAACTGGTCCTCGTGTCGTGGCTACTCATCGGACCGGCTGGTGCCATGACGTTCTACGAGCCGGCGTTCATCGCAGTCGATCAATGGTTCGGCCTGGCTGGCAGCACCAGGGCCCTGGTCACACTCACCCTGATCGGCGGTCTTGCCGGTCCGATCTTCATCCCCCTCGCCGGAATCATGACCGTTGCGCTGGGTTGGCGGTGGGCAGCAGTCGTGCTTGCCGCCGTCCTCCTCGTCACCGGGCTTGTGGTGACCGTCTTCTTCTTTCCCAAGTCAAGCGGAAACGATCATGGTCATGACGCTCGGGCAAGCACCGGACTGGTCGCGCTGTTTGGCGATCGCCGATTTGTCGTGTTCACTGCGGCGAGCCTGCTCGCTTTCGCCGCCGTGCAAGCGGTGATCCTCCACCGCATTGCCGTGTTCGAACAGGCGGGTTTCGCCATCACCGTGGTGGCGTGGTGGGCTGCGGTTGCCGGGCTGATGAGCCTTCCCGGCCGGTGGGTCGCCCCGTATCTGTCCCATCGAATCCGGCCGGTTCTCGTATCCGCTGCCGTGACCCTGCTCATGGCGGGTGCCGTCGCCATGGCCGCAGTCGCTGCGATGCAGTGGCAAATGGCAATGCACTTCATCGTATTCGGCCTGGCGTTCGGGGCGGCGACACCGATGCGCGCCGTGGTGATGAGCCGCTGGTATTCCGGACCGCAGTACGGCCGCATCATGGGCACCCAGTGGACGATCGTGGCCACCTTGGCCGCTGCCGGGCCCCTGATCGTCGGACTACTGAGAGACGGCACCGGTTCCTACGCTATTCCGATCACACTCACCGCCGGTGTCCTCGTCGTAGCCGCCGTACTCACTGCCGTCGCAGACCCTGCTTCGTCCCAGAGGCTCCGCAACTAGGGCCCGATCCGGTCTCTGTCGGCGAGGCAACATGCGGAGCCGGGGCCCGAGCGGCCCGCCGCGAAGCGGCAAGAGCGGAGAAATGGCGCTCCGCAACTAGGGCCCGATCCGGTCTCTGTCGGCGAGGCAACATGTGGATCGGGGGCCCGGGCGCCCCCTAGCCAAGAGCGGGGAAATGGCTCCACCTCTGTCGAGACGACCAGTCACCTATCGATGCGCGCTAGGACGAAAGCACGCTCAGCGCCCACAACCCCCAAACCACCGCCATGGACAGCGCCACACTCAGTTGGATGGCGGCCGACTTGAGCATCTCGATCAGCATCGCCCAGCCCGTGCCCCATGCGTCGCCGAGATTGCGCTCAACCACCAGCGCCACCAATAGGGTGCCGAATACGAGGCCGAGGATGGCCCCGACCACGGGAACGACGAAGAATCCAACCACGGTGGCACCGGCAACCAGGAGCTGACCCCAGCGCGGGAAGCCAACCTCCCTGGTCTTTCTGGCGGGAAGGTAGTACACGATGCCGGTGCCGATCACGGCCAGTGCTGTGATCGCAGCCATCGCCAGCCACCCTGCGAAACCGAAGCCAACGACGAGCCCGTAGACCAGTCCGGCCCCCCAGATGAGCAACAGCCCGGGCAGGATGGGCAGGATCACGCCGGCAATGCCGACGGCAATCAGAATGCCGACCAAAACGGTGGCCAGCCAGTCGGTCAATCGCCGAGCACCTGCTCTTCCAGCAGCGTCGCCAGGTCCTTGACGATGACCTCCTCCTCGACACCGAGCTCGCGGATGCCATCGTCGAGCATCACGAGGCAGAACGGGCACCCGGTCGCGATCACATCGGCACCGGTGGCGATGGCTTCCTCGGTGCGCTCGATGTTGACCTTCTTACCGGTTCGCTCTTCGTACCACATCTTGCCGCCGCCGGCCCCGCAGCAGAACGAGTTCGTCCCGTTCCTCGGCATCTCGACACGGCTTCCAACAGCGTCGACAACGTCCCTGGGCGCGACATACACGTCGTTGTAACGGCCCAGATAGCAGGGATCGTGGAAGGTCACGGTCTGCCCGCTCGGCTTCGGCGTGATCTTCCCCTCTGACACCAGCGACATCAGCAGCTCGGAGTGGTGCATGACTTCGTAGTCGCCGCCGAATTGGGGGTACTCGTTACCCAGCGTGTTGAAACAGTGCGGACATTGGGTGACCACCTTCTCCACCCCGAGGTCGTTGAGGGTCTCGATGTTCTGCAACGCCAGACCCTGGAAGACGTACTCGTTCCCGGTCCGGCGGGCCGGGTCCCCGGTGCACAGTTCGCGGGGGCCGAGGATGGCAAAGTCGACCCCCGCCTCGTGTAGCAACTTTGCCGTCGAGATCGTCACCTTGCGGTTACGGTCGTCGAACGAGCCAGCACACCCGACCCAGTACAGGTATTCGGCGGTGACGCCGGGCTCGCCGAGCATCTTGACCTCGAAATCGAGCTCGTCGCGCCAATCTCCGCGGGTCGATTGATCCACCCCGTACGCGTTCGCCGAGTTCTCCAGACTCAAGAAGGTCTTGCCCAACTCCGACGGGAACTCCGCCTTCATCAACACCAGGTGGCGGCGCATGTCGAGGATCTTGTCGACGATCTCGAGTCCGGCCGGGCACGCTTCGTCGCAAGCACGGCAGGCGGTGCACGCCCACAACTCCTCTGCGGTGATCCGTTCGAACACCAGGTCGGAGGAAACGGTGAGCTCGGCATCGACGCTCACGGTTGGGGAGATACCCACGGTGTCCGCGGCGACCTGGCCCAATTTGAGCACGATCTCGCGTGGATCGAGCGGTTTCCCGGTTTGGTTCGCCGGGCACACCTCGGTGCATCGGCCACAGACCGTGCATGCATCGGTGTCGAACAGCTGCTTCCAGGTGAAGTCCTCCACCCGGGAAGCACCCACCGTCTCGATGTCGGTTGCCTCGAGCAGGTTGGGCATCTCCCGCATCGCCCCTTTTGGGCGGTCCCGCGGCAGCAGCGCGAGGTTCACCGGCGTCGTGAACATGTGGCGGAGCTTGGTGAGCGGCAGCATCACCAGGAAGATGAAAAACACCACGACGTGCGTGATCCAGAGCGCCTGGTGGATCCCTGCCGCACTCTCCGCCGGGATCAGGTTGCTGAGCGGATACCCAACGAAGGACCACACCTCGAAGTTGGGCCGGCCCACCACCGAGATCCGGGCGGCCTCGGTGAGCAGACCGGTGGCCCCGATCAGCGCCAGGACCAGCAGGATCCAGCCATCCTCGGGCCTGGTCTTTGTCCGTAGCCGCTCCGGCCGTTGCCCGTAGCGGCGAACCGCCGCCCAGGCGAGGCCGAGTAGGAAGACGACCCCGGCAAGATCGAGGGCCGCCGAATATCCCCGATACACCCACCCGTTGAGGAACTTGAGTCCCGCGGGGGCGAGGTGGTCGATCTCCAGGATGACCGTCCCCAGGAACAGGACGATGAAACTCCAGTAGATCAGCGAGTGCACCACCCCGGCTATGCGATCCTCCATGACGGTCTTCATGAGGAGAGCGTCGACGAGCTTGTTCGCTCTGCGCTTCCAGTGTCCGCTCCTTCGCTCCCAGGTGCCCCGCTCCCAGCTGCGGGCGCGTTGGGCGAACAGGTAGATGGCCACGGCGAGGAACAGGGACACCGTTGTATAGAACAGGAGAACAATGAGCGATGGGATGTTGCCGAAAACCACCCGGCCCACCTCGAGGTGCGCTTCCTCGGGAAGGGTCCCCAGCCACCCGAGCAACAGCGTGCCGACGACCGACAGCCCGGCGAGGATCAACAGGGCGACACTCGGCCGCAACCTCCATGGATCCTCGTTCCTCGTGTCCGTCTCGGTCGCGGTCATCCGCGGCGAGTGTAGAGAGAGTCCTCAGTCGTGAGTCGTCAGTTATCAGTCATCATGACTTGCGACTTGCGACTTGCGACTTGCGACTTGCGACCCGCGACCCGCGACTCAGCTCAGCCCCACCACGTTGCCGTCCTCATCGATGTCGACGCCGTGGGCGGCGGGAGTGGCTCCCAGGCCCGGCATCCTGTTGATCAATCCGGCGAGCGGCAGAATGAACCCGGCACCCACCGACGCTTGCACCTCGCGGATCCGGAGTGTCCAGCCCTCTGGGGCACCCAGAACCGAGGCGTTGTCTGTCAACGAGGATTGGGTCTTCGCCATACAAATCGGGAGGTGCCCCCAGCCAAGTCTCTCGTATCGCTTCAGCTGGCGGTCTGCGGCTGCGTCGAACTTGACCGCAGCCGCACCGTAGATCTCGGTGGCGATGGTCTCGATCTTGTCGCGAAGCGGCATCTCGTCCGGATAGAGCAGCCTGAAGTCCGACCCCTCTGCGGCAGCTTCCTCGACGGCGCGGGCCAGGTCGACCATGCCGGGCCCGCCCTCGG
>JADFIY010000223.1 GCA_022566415.1 Acidobacteriota bacterium | reverse complement strand
AGGGCATCTGCTGCTTGCATCGTGAAACAAGCGTTGAGCACCACGCATCGAATAGTGTCCGAGAAGTCGCCAAGCAGGTCGGCGAGGTCGACCGGTGTAACACGAGCTGGATCCCCGTTGCCACTGTCGAGCACGAGACTGCCATCGTCTTCGGCGTGACCGGCGAAGTGGACGATGCTTGGGCGTTTCCTGTTCAGCCAGCGCTGGATGTCTTTCGGTCGTGTAGCCCAGATCGGATGAATCTCGAGTTTCGTGCGAAACTCGGACTGCCAAATGGCATCGTCGATCATCCGCCACTCCTCGCCGAGTCCCAGCCTTCGGTTCGTGTAACTCGGCGGATCCGCGGCGAAGAAAGCAATGGCAGCAGGAGCGGACGAGTCACCCTCCGGCCGCCCTAGCGCTTCCGGCTCGTCCCCGTCAGTGGTGAGCCGCGGCCCGTCCTGCAGGAAGTCGTCGAAGATGCCGAGATACATTCCAGCTCGATCAGGGTTGAACCGCTCGTAGATGTGAATCGTGGCATCAAGTGATGTGGGGCTCTTCAGCATCTCGACGACTAACACATCGCTCATCTCCGCTGCGATCAGTTCAACCGGATAGGCGGCGAGTCCGCCACCCAGGAGCGGGAACGAGATCGACTTGGCATCGAGCGAGGCGGCCAGTTCGAAGCACCGCTTCGTCATTCGTCGCAGGCTGGTTTTCATGACCGGAGCCGGAGGGATCGTACCTGGCTCCTTCGTTATGCAGTGAAAGAGCCAGTGCGCCGGGAGATAACCCGGCACTGGTCACGACGACATCACCGATGCGGAGGTTGTCGAACTTGGCGGTGTCTCCGCTGACTGCGCCACCCGCTCGTTCGATCAGTGCCTTCGACAGCCCTCCGGAACCTCGCAGGGCCGTGCTCCCAGTGCTGACGATAACGTCGGCCTGCGAATCGACGATCCGCTCGTTGGTGACGGTCAGCGTCGATTCGCCGAATCGGTATGTCCTGCGATCCATAGCGATGCTCCCAGCCTCAAGGTAGTCGCCCTCGCCCCCAGTGCCACGACGCTTTCAACGGATAGCGTCTTGGGAATGAGCCGAATTGCTAGCGGAAGTCGACAACCAATTCGAGACCAAGAGCTTCGGCAGCTCGCTGAAGAGTGTCGAGGCTGGGCGTCACCCCACCCGCCTCGAGGCGAGCCACGGTTGGTTGTGTCGTACCCATTCGGTCCGCCAGCTCGGCCTGGGTCATACCGAGGCGCTCCCGTTCGGCCCGGACGCGGGCACCGAGTTCGTGAGCGCCCTTGGCTTCCTGATAGCCGCGACGCCGCTCGGCGCTGTCGCTGCGCTCACCCTTCACCTCGTCCCAGCTCTTCGGTTCACTCATCGTCATCCTCCACGGTATGACCCTGCGCGATGCACCGATCCATTGCCCGCGCTGCCCGGTCTATCTCGGCTCGCTCTCGCCGTCGCTGCTTCCGAAACACGGTCAACAGGATGATCCGGCGCCCGGCTGTGATGTAGTAGGTGATGCGCACCGCCTCACCTGACGACCCGAGGTGGAACCTGAGCTCACGCAGTTTGCCAGCGAGCTGTCTGGTGTAAGGCTCGCCCAGCAAAGCGCCACGCTCGGCGAGCAGGTCGATGTAGAACTCGACGCGGCCGAACTGATCACCGGGCAATCCATCCAGCCAATCGACGACCTCTGGCTCCAGTTCGACGCTTCCCCAAGGCATGTCTCAACTCGCTCATACCACAGATGGTATATCAGACCGTCGGCTAGGCCCGGGTTCATCCAAGACACCCGATCTCAACCGATTGACACCGTACGACCGGCTCGAAGCCGCTCGGCAGGTCTGCTCAGTCATCAAGCGCCGACTCGGGAAGCGCCGCGATGTTCCGCAGGACCTCCTCTTCGAACCGGAGCGGCTCCGTGCCCACCTCGTAAGCGAGCTCGGCCTCCGCCCGACTGCCCAGAACCAGTTCGAGGGCGTCCAGCCAGTCCTCACGGTCTCCGGACCACCTCGGCGCAGAGCGATGTGCCGTCGACAGCCTCTCGTGTTCACCTGTCCCCTTTCGGTCTCGAAGTGCATCATGACTGGGCGGTGTGACACGAACCGGTGTATGTCGCTCCAAGGATCCGGGTTGCCGGTAGCCGGAGCCAGCCAACGCCCGAGGACTCAACGAGACCTCGGACATAGGAATCTGCGGGGTCCGGAAGACCGCTAGGGCAGCGGGAAATACCGGTCCTCGAGGTAGGCGCAGTATCCGGGCTGAGGCTCCTCAGCCGTCCCGAGGCGCTCATAGAGCCGTTGGTAGGTAAGAGCAAAGAAGTCCATCTCATCGTCGATCGCCTCCGAGAAGCGCTCGAGCTCGGAGTAGTGCCGTTCGGCAATATCGCCCGGCCACTCATACCAGAGGTAGAGCAGGCGGAACCGGCCGACACCGTACTCGCGCTTGAGGCCGAGCAGGTGCTTGATGAGCTGGGCGGCTCCCAGGGTGTCGAACTGCTCGGCTCCGGTGCCGATGCCCTCGGCAAGCTGGCGAGTTCGTGTCATGTCATCCCACAGCCTGGGATCTTCGAAGTAGGACGACCGGAACTCGTTCTTCGCCGGCGAATACACCTCGGTGAACTTGGATTCGATGGCCACCGGGATGTGACCCTTCTGGTCGATCACCACGTCGAGATGCGGGGGGATCCCCTTCAGTCCGGTCGGGTAGGTCACCTCGAACCTGAGCCGATCTGCCCAACGATCTGCGGCGATCAGCTCGGTCAGCGGTCCGAGGTCGGTTCCCCGCCACGGGTCGAAGACGTTCACCGCCAGCGCCGCCGAGGACCGCAACGACGCCATCGAACCGGGTGAGTCGGGGCGGCCCAGCTCGTCGCCGGCTCCCCTGCTGAACTCGGCCTCGGTTTCGGGGCGTAACGGGATGAACAGGTTGTCTTCGAGCGTGGCGCAAACGTTGGATCGGTCGAAATCGATCCCGTGGCGCTGCGCCCAGTCGACCTGACTCCTGATGATCCGAGCTTCGTCCGACATCATTCCTCTCTCTCCCACGACCGTACCAGCCGGGTGTGACACGCCGGGATGCGCCCCCCGCCGTGTCCGCGCAGGAGCTGCGTCCGTTGCCTCGACCTCAGCAGTCGACCGGGGATCGACGATGGCCCAGACCGTTCACCCATGTCTGTCGCCGTGCCCTTCCTCTGGGCCGACGCGCTAGAGACCGTCCTCGATCGCGATCGCGATCCTGCGAGTTCACCCCCGTTGGTTTGCCGGGCGGCCACTTCTCGTTCCAGGCAGGCAGCGAGGAACTCCTCGTGGGTCCATTCCTCGTTGCGGGCCCGTTCGGCGAGCCGCGGGAAGGCTTGACCCATCGAGGGGGCTTTGAGCGCCCGACACAGGTATGCGATATCAGCT
>JADFIY010000222.1 GCA_022566415.1 Acidobacteriota bacterium | reverse complement strand
CTCCAGAGACTTGCGCGACGAAACCGGTCCCTCAGACATTCCCATCCCCATCTCGGCGTAGTCCCTGATGAGGTAGGCACGGGCGAGCGCTTTCCTGTCGTCGGCTTCAGATGCCTCGTCGATGCCCCGCTCCGCCCAGGACAGCGCATCCGACAGACGGCCCTGCTGGGCCCGGATCGCCGCATACCAAACGGTGAGCTGAGCTCGGACTGCGGCCGCGTCGTCCCCATCTACACCCTCCAGGGGCTTGTGGCCACGGCGGATCCAGCGGAGGGCCTGAGAGAGATGACCCTGCCGCTCGCGCATGAAGGCCTCCTTGAGAGCAAGACGAGCCTCGGCGACGGGTTGGTCGTCGTGAAGCCGCCGGGCAGCGCGGTAGGCCTCGCTCGACTCGGTGTACAGGCCGGCGAGATCACGAACATCGCCGAGCGACTCGAGGACTCGGGCGCGATCGGCCGCCTCCAGTGACTCCACCCAGCGGGCGGAGTCGATGGCCCGCTCGTACAGGGTCGCCGCCTCGATGTTGGCGTAGATGTCCCTAGCGTGGTCGCCGGCCGACAGCGAGTACTCCCAAGCCTCCGACCAGCGGCCGGCATTGAAGAAGTGAACCGAGAGGAGGTCTGCGCCTCCGCTCGAGCGCTCGATCGACTCGGCGACGTTTCCGTGCAACTCCCTTCGCTTCCGGTACGGGAGGCCCGAGTAGGCCGCTTTGTGGACCAGGCTGTTGCGGAATTTGACCCATTCCTGGTCGACCTCGAGAAAGTCCTTGAGCCTGGGCAGCGCCGCACGTGCCGCGCCCTCCGGCAGCACGACCTTGGCGAACTCGGGGCGGAAGCCGGTGCCGAGGACCGATAGATTGCGCAGCGCCATCCGATCGTCCGGGAGTAGCCGGTCGATGCGGGAAGCGATCACCCCCTCGATCGAGTCCGGCATCGCATCGATGTCGCCCTGATCCATCGCTCCGAGTAGCTCGAGCAGGAACATCGGGTTCCCCTGTGAGCGCTCCACGATCTGGCTGGTGACGTGCGGTTGCAGCGGTGCTTCCTCGGTGATCTTATGGACGATGGCAGTGGCGTCTTCCACTCCGAGGGGGCTCAATGTGATCGTAGGTGCAACGACGTCACGATCCGCAGCGCCCTCTGCCACCCCGCGACCGGACACGCACAGCATCCACGGTCGACTGCCGGTTGCTGCCGCCAGGGTGGCGAACAGGTCGGCGGAGGCGTCGTCCATCCATTGGCTGTCGTCGATCCAGAGCAGAGTGGGTTCGGTGAGCAGGCCGGTAAGCAATCCTTCGACGGATGCCTCTAGTCGAGGTTTTATGAACTCGTCGCCCAAGGCGAGTACCGCTTGGGATTCGGGGATGTCGAGTCCGAGGGCGATGCCGATGAGCGACAGATACGGCATCAGGCTCGGGTCGACAGCATCAACAATTTGCTCGAGGCGCGCCACCGAGCGCTCCGGGTCAAACCGGTTGATGCCGAGGATCTCCCACAGCAGCAAGCTGACCGCGAAGTAAGGAGTCGACCTCCGGTACCGGCGACACGCCGCCTGGTAGGAATCCACCGCCTCGGCTGCCGACGCAAACTCGGCCATCAGCCTGCTCTTTCCCGACCCTCTGTCACCGGCTACAAGCACGAGAGATCCCTTCCCGCCCATGGTCTGCTCCCAGATCCCGAGCAGCGTTTTCATCTCATCGTCACGGCCAAGGAATGGGGCGTCATGACCGGAGACGTCTGCCCGGGCGCCACGCGCTTCACCGACGGCGAATGCTTGAATCGGCTTCGACTTTCCCTTCACCATGAACGGTTCCAGCTCGGTCGTACCGAATATGGTGCGAGAGCCTTGCAGCACAGCGTCGGTGGCCAGCACCTGATTGGGTTCCGCTCGCGACATGAGCCGGGCCGCCAGGTTCACCTGATCACCCATCACGGTATAACCGCGGCGGAAGGTGGTCCCGACATCACCGGCGAAGACCGGGCCCCTGGTGACTCCGATGTGGAGCGGGAGGGGACGCTCCTTGTTCACGATCTCCCGCAGGGCGAGGAGCATGTTCTCCTCGTCGTCGCCGGTGGTGATGGGTGCCCCGGCGCTGAGCAGGATCTTGAGCCCGTCTGGGTACACGTCGGTGTTGAGCAGGGCGATGTAGCGGGGTGCGGTGGCAGCCTCGACGTCGTCGATCAGCTTGGAGAACGCCTCGGTCACCGCCTCTGGGTCATCGGCAAGCATGGCATCGACCCCGGAGAAGCGGACGAACGCCGCCGTCGTCGGTCGATGTTCCGGGACCACGGCCCCGCGTGCGATCAGATCTCGCAACGCTGAAGGAACGAACGGGGTGAGATCGTCCTCGACCGTATAGACCGTCTGCGTCGAGGCCTGGTAGGGGAGCAGATCACCCCGCAGCAGGAAGCCATTGTCCTTGGCAGATCCAAGGTTTTTCCTCGGGAGGGTCCGAGCGGTGGCTTCGCTGACAATGATCTGGCCGGCATTGGCCTCACCCTCGACTTTGGCTACGTGCGTCGTAGCCGAGCCGGCCATGATCAACTCTCGGAACGATGAGCCGACCAGGAAGAAGTGGAATGCCCCGCTGTGCACGCCCTGAGACATGCGCAGGGTGACCTTGCCAGCCGGGGTCTCGATCGTACCGATCGCTCGTAGGGCCCGGCGCATCTCGAGCGCCGAGCTGGCGGCCCGCAGCTCGTGGTCCTCGCCCTGATAGAACAGCAGCAACGCATCCCCACCGAATTTCACGAGCGTGCCGTCATAGGCGTAGGCAGGCTCGAGCAGGCTATTGAAGGCGTTTCCGATCACCTCGGTGACCTGCTCGGCTCCTTCCAGACCGATCCGGTCCAGGCGTTCCGACAGCTTGGTGAAGCCAGAGATGTCGGCGAAAACGGTCGAACCTTCCAAAACCCGATGCGTCGCGTCCGGATCGGGCGCATTCAGCCATTGCCGCACCAGTAATGCAACGTACGGGGTGTAATCCGGCTTGGGTTCAGCGTTCGACATCGCCTATCGAGGGTACTTGCTGCGAGATGGGCACGCCGTGGGGAGCGATCGCTCGTCGTACGTGTCTGGGGTCACACTCACTGAGTCCCTAAGCACATACGACGGGAGGGAGAGGCGTAGCATCTTGCGCGATGACGCACCACCCCATGGGAAACCCAGCCCGGAGGTGGCGGCGCCCAATCGCCACCTACTCGATTGTGGCTCGCGACGAGTCCGGATCAATGGGAGTGGCTGTCCAGTCTCATTGGTTCTCGGTCGGGAGCCTTGTGCCGTACGTCGAGTCTGGAGTTGGGGCTGTCGCCATCCAATCGGTACCGAATCCAAGTCACGGTCCGAGAGCCCTTGAACTGCTGAGATCCCGGGAAGAACCAAGCACCGTCCTCGAACACCTA
>JADFIY010000221.1 GCA_022566415.1 Acidobacteriota bacterium | reverse complement strand
CCCGCTCCGCTTCTGCGAGCTGCGCGTCCGACGCCTCGAACTCGAGAGAAACGATCTGTTGGGTCACTCCTCCGCTCTCGGCCACCGTCACCACCAGTACCGCGGATCCGCCGAGACGCACCAAGTGGACGGCGTGGAGCGCACCGACGGCACGCTCGGGGGCGATGACCACGGCCGGAAGGTGGGTCAGGTCGGTGAGCAGGCCTGAGGTTTCCTTGAGCAGCCGCGAAAGCTCGCGGTGGACGTCGGCAAAGAACGCCTCGATTCGAGCGTGGGTCGCCACCCTGAGATGCCCGGGAGAACAATGGTCGACGTAGTACCGGTAGCCGTGACGGGTCGGCACCCGTCCCGAGGAAGTATGTGGTTGGGTGACGAAGCCGTACGACTCGAGCGTCGCCAGCTCGTTGCGAATGGTGGCACTGGAAACGTCGAGGGATCCATGCCTGAGAATGGCCTGCGAGCTCACCGGAGCACCGGTTCGGATGTACTCCTCCACCAGCGACTGCAGGATCTTGGATTTGCGGTCATCGATCATCTGGCGGGCAATTTTAGCAGTCTCAGGGAGAGACTGACAGCGTCGCCCTTGCCACTGCATCGGTGAGCAGGGGCCGTTCGACGACGATCCGGCTTCCTTTTCTCGTGACGGTTCCCGCCTCCAGATGCCGCTGCCCCTCAGCGGATTTCAGGAACCGCAGGCCGTGCTCTCCGGCCTCGACGCCTGCGACAAGGCGCAGCCCGATGGCGACTCGCTCCCGTTCCGCGTCGGGTGCGCTGAGCTGCTCGCTGCCCGATCTGGGCCTGACCCCGGATTCGACCATGGTCAGGTAGGCGTCCAAACGCGTCACGTTGTAGGAGCGACGCCCGTCCCGATGATCGTGGGCGCCAAGCCCAAAACCGACGAACTCGCCCATCGCCCATATCGAAAGGTTGTAGCGGCAGTGATGGCCGGGCTGGCACCAGTTCGACACCTCGTAGCGGACCAGCCGGACCTCGGGGGCCCGGGCCACCAGATGCTCGTACTTGTCGGCCTGATCGTCCGGGTCCGGGGCGGGAGCACCGCCGGCAATGTTCCGCGACAACGCGGTCCCCCGCTCGACGGTGAGGGCGTATGCGGAGAGGTGTTCGGGCTTCAGGCTCAACGTACGGTCGACGGTTGCCTCCCAGGACGCCCCCGACTCTCCGGGTGTCCCATAAATGAGATCGACGTTCACCGTGAAAAATTGGTTCATCGCACTGCGAACCGCCGCCGCTCCCTGCTCCGGGGTGTGGCTCCTTCCCAGCGAAGCCAGCACCGCGGGATCGAAGGACTGGATCCCGAACGAGACCCTGGTAAAACCAATGTCGACGATCGCGGCGCCGTATTGCTCCGTCCAGTCCTCAGGGTTTGCTTCCAGGCTGATCTCGACACCAGTCGCCAAGCCGTGGCGATCGTCGAGAACGGTGACGATACGGCCCAGCTGCTCCGCGCTAAGGCGTGATGGGGTACCACCGCCGAAGTTGATGGCGTCGATTGGCCCAAATGCCGGCTCCATTGCGATCTCGGCGATCACCGCCTGTACGTACCGCTCGGCGGTCTCGTCCGTCCCTCCCTCTTCGACGGTCACGACCGCAAAGTCGCAGTACGGGCACCGGCTGGCGCAGAACGGAATGTGGACATAGGCCGATCGCCAATGCGCGGCGGCGGCGGCCAGACCCGGAGAGTCGGGCTGCGCAGGCCTCGAGTTGAGGGGAATGCGGGGCATTCAGTTCCCAGTTCCCAGTTCCCGGTTCCCAGTTGGAAGTGTCCAATTCCCGGCTTCCGGCCAGAAGTTCTCAGTTGCCATCGAGATCCCAGAGCAACGCTTCGGTGACTGGGAACTGGAAACTGGGAGCGAGCGAAGCGAGCGCACTGGGAAGTCCTTACTCATCGAGACTGAGCGCGGCTACGAACGCTTCTTGCGGAACCTCCACCGTGCCCACCATCTTCATCCGCTTCTTGCCTTCCTTCTGACGCTCGAGCAGCTTGCGCTTCCTGGTGATGTCACCGCCATAGCACTTGGCGGTGACGTCCTTCCGCTTTGCTTTTATCGTCTCTCGCGAGATGATCCGCGAACCGATCGCCGCCTGTACGGGTACGTCGTAGAGCTGGCGTGGGATCAGCTCCTTGAGGCGCCCGACCATCGCTTTTCCGTAAGCGTACGCCTTGTCGCGATGAACGATGGTGGAGAAGGCATCGACCGGCTGCCCGTTGAGAAGGATGCTGACCATGACGAGATCGGAGGCCTCGTAGCCGGCCGCCTCGTAGTCGAGTGACGCGTACCCCTTGGTCCTCGACTTGAGCTGATCGAAGAAGTCGAAGATCATCTCCGCCAGTGGGAGCCGGTAGTGAATCTCCGCTCGCTCGGGCGACAGATAGGTCATGTCGCCCATCCGCCCTCTCCGCTGTTGGACGAGCTCCATGACCGTCCCGACGTATTCGGTTGGGGTGATGATCATCACCTCGACGATCGGTTCCTCGATGCTGGCTAGCTCGCCGGCCGCTGGCAGGTCCTGCGGGCTGCGCACCGCGGTTTGGGTGCCGTCGGTGCGGTTGGCGAGGTAGGCGACGGACGGTGCGGTGGTGATGAGATCAAGGTCGTACTCACGCTCGAGGCGCTCTCTCACTATCTCCATGTGCAGGAGCCCGAGGAAACCAATGCGGAAGCCGAAGCCGAGAGCACCGCTGGTCTCCGGTTGATACACGAGCGACGAGTCGTTGAGGCTGAGCTTTTCCAGTGCTTCGCGTAGCCGCTCGAAGTCGTCGCCATCTGATGGAAACAAGCCAGCGAAAACCATCGGCTTTGGCTCGTCGTAGCCTGGGAGCGCCTCCTCGGTCGGCTCGTTGAGGTGGGTGACGGTGTCTCCGACGCGGATCAGATCGATCTCCTTGACGCCGGTGATCAGGTATCCAACCTGGCCGGTCTCCAGGACGGGGACGGGCTCCGCCTTGGGACGACGGATTCCAACCTCGTCGGCGGTCACGTCGAGCGTGGTAGCAACGAATCGAATCGCATCGCGTGTGCTGATCGCCCCGTCGACGACGCGGATGTGGCTGACGACCCCACGGTAGGTGTCGTAGAACGAGTCGAATACGAGGGCCCGGAGCGGTGCGCCCGGGTCCCCTACCGGCGCCGGGAGCCGGTCCACGATGGCCTCGAGCAGCTCATCGATGCCCTCGCCTGTCTTCGCCGATACCCGGAGCACCTCGTCTGCGGATCCGCCAAGCACTGCGGCGAGCTCGCCGGCAGCCGTATCGGGGTCGGCGGCGGGCAGATCGATCTTGTTCACGACCGGGATGATCTGGAGGCCCTTGTCGACGGCGAGGTAGGCGTTGGCCAGCGTTTGCGCCTCCACACCCTGGGAGGCATCCACAACCAACAACGCACCCTCGCAGGCCTCGAGGCTGCGCGACAC
>JADFIY010000220.1 GCA_022566415.1 Acidobacteriota bacterium | reverse complement strand
TCGATGTCGTCGGGGTGGCTTCCATGGAGGAGCTCATCGACCGGGCCGTCCCCGAGGTCATCCGCAGCGAGCAGGGCCACGACCTGCCAGGCCCGCTCACCGAGACCGAGGCGCTGGACCAGCTGCGCCGGCTCGCCGACCAGAACCAGGTGTTCACCTCGCTGATCGGGATGGGCTACTACGGCACCATCCTGCCGGCGGTGATCCGCCGCAATCTGCTGGAGAACCCGGGCTGGTACACCGCCTACACGCCCTACCAGCCCGAGATCTCCCAGGGTCGGCTCGAGGCGCTGCTCAACTTCCAGACGATGGTGTCGGACCTCACCGGCATGGACATCGCCAACGCCTCCCTGCTCGACGAGAGCACCGCCGCCGCCGAGGCGATGGCGATGCTGAAGCGGATCAACCGCGGCCCGGGCGGTGGCGGTGGGGACGCTGGCGGTGGCGGTGGGGAGGCTGGCATGGTGTTCGTCGTCGATGCGGCGACCCACCCACAGACGATCGATGTGGTGAATACCCGTGCCAGGCCGCTCGGGCTCGAGGTGGTTGTCACCGACCCCCAAGACGACCTGCCGGAGGGGACCTTCGGCGTGTTGTTGCAGTACCCGGGAACCACTGGTGCGGTTGGCGACCACACCGAGCTGATCGCCCGCCTCCACGACGCTGGGACGCTGGTCGCAGTCGCCACCGACCTGCTCGCTCTCACCTTGCTCACCCCGCCTGGCGAGATGGGCGCCGACGTCGTGGTCGGCTCGTCGCAGCGGTTCGGGGTTCCGATGATGTTCGGCGGCCCCCACGCCGCCTTCATTGCCACCCGCGACGAGCACAAGCGAGAGCTCCCAGGGCGGATGGTGGGTGTCTCCAAGGACGCCGAAGGCCGGTTGGCGCTGCGGCTCGTCCTGCAGACCAGGGAGCAGCACATCCGTAGGGAGAAGGCGACGTCCAACATCTGCACCGCCCAGGTGCTGCTGGCCAACATCGCCGGCATGTATGGCGTGTACCACGGGCCGGAAGGCCTCACCGAGATCGCGACGCGGGTGCACCGGCTCACCTCGGCCCTGGCCGCAGCCCTGACCGAGGGTGGGCTCATCGTCGACAACGACACCTGGTTCGACACCCTGGCCGTCAAGGTGCCGGCCCCGGCTGCCGTCATCGCGGCCGCCGCCGAGCGGCGCATCAACCTCCGTCGCATCGACGCCACCACCGTCGGGGTCTCTTTCGACGAGACGGTGACGCCGGAAACCGTGGAGGCGCTGTTCGCCGTGTTCGGCGTCTTCGGCGAGGTGGTGAGCGACGCCCCGAGCGGGATCCCCGCCGATCTCGCCCGCCGATCCGAGTTCATGACCCACCCGGTGTTCCACTCATATCGCTCGGAGACCGAGATGATGCGTTACCTGCGCCGGCTCCAGGGCGCCGACATTGCACTCGACCGTTCCATGATCCCGCTCGGGTCGTGCACGATGAAGCTCAACGCCGCCGCCGAGCTGATCCCGGTGACGTGGCCGGAGTTCTCTGATCTCCACCCGTTCGTCCCGCTCAACCAGGCACAGGGGTATCTGCGGCTCATCGCCGACCTCGAAGCTTGGCTGGCCGACATCACCGGCTACGACGCGGTTTCGCTGCAGCCAAACTCGGGAGCCCAGGGCGAGTTCGCCGGGCTGCTGGCGATCAGGGCCTACCAGGCATCCCGCGGCGAGGGGCAGCGCGATGTGTGCCTGATCCCGGCGTCGGCGCACGGAACCAACCCGGCGTCGGCGACGATGGCCGGGATGCGGGTGGTCGTGGTCAAGACCGATGAGGACGGCAACATCGACATCGAGGATCTGCGCAACAAGGCCACCGAGCACGCCGACGAGTTGGCGGCGATCATGGTCACCTATCCGTCGACTCACGGGGTTTTCGAGGCGACCATCGTCGAGGTGTGCGACATCGTGCACGACGCAGGTGGCCAGGTGTACCTGGACGGGGCCAACCTCAACGCCATGGTGGGGATCGCAGAGCCTGGCAGCTTCGGCAGCGACGTGTCCCACCTCAACCTGCACAAGACCTTCGCCATCCCGCACGGCGGTGGCGGGCCGGGTGTCGGTCCCATCGGGGTGCGGGAACACCTCGCCGAGTTCCTGCCCAGCCACCCGCTCTACCCCGACTTACCGGGTGAAGGTGACGGCATCGGCGCCATCGCCGCCGCTCCATGGGGGTCCGCCGGGGTCCTATCCATCTCCTGGGCGTATATCGCCATGATGGGCGAGACCGGCCTGCGGATGGCCACCGAGATCGCCATCTTGAATGCCAACTACGTTGCGGCCCGACTGGCGCCGCACTACCCGGTGCTGTACACGGGAGCCAACGGGCTGGTCGCCCACGAATGCATCATCGATATCCGCCGGATCCAGCACGAAACCGACGTCACCAACGAGGACATCGCCAAGCGGCTCATCGACTACGGGTTCCATGCCCCGACCATGTCGTTCCCGGTTGCGGGGACGCTGATGATCGAGCCGACCGAGTCCGAGTCCAAGGCCGAGCTCGACCGGTTCTGCGACGCCATGATCGCCATCAAGGGTGAGATAGACGCCATCGCCGCCGGCCAGGTCACCCACGCCGATTCGGTGCTGGCCAACGCCCCTCACCCGGCGGAGAACGTCGTAACCGACGACTGGGCCCGTTCCTACTCACGGGAGCAGGCCGCCTATCCGGTGGAGGGCCTGCGGCGGGACAAGTACTGGGTGCCGGTGAGCCGGATCGATAACGCCTTCGGCGACCGGCACATCGTGTGTTCCTGTCCACCGATCGAGGCCTACGAACAGGGCATCGGTTCCAACGACGGGTAAACGGCGGCGTCGGATTCGGCGGCAAGGATCGAGGCGACGCCAGCCGGGAACGTCGCCATGCCACCCACGCCGCGTACCCCAACCCAGCCGTGAAGGGCTGCCTCCGAGGTGCTGGCCCTCCTCGTCGGCCGGACGTCGATTCAGGCGTCGAGGGGGATGATCCAATCGGCGCCGAAAGTTGGCACGCTCACCCGGGTGAGGTCGACATCGGGATCGATGAGTCGCTGTGGGTCGCGACCGTTGAGCGTCACCAAGCCGTCGACGAGCACGACCAGATCGGCGTCGGTCCCCTCCGCATAGACCTCCTCCAGGTAGTTGGCGAACTGGACCGCCATGTCGGGGATCGCCGCTACCCGGTCGGCCTGCCGTGAGGAGAGGAAATCATTGGGGTCGACGACGGTGAACTCATTGGTTTCGGGCCAGACCACGATGAAGGCGGCAATGCCGTCCTTGTCCCGGAGCTTCATGTGCCAGGAGTACCGATGCCCCTCCTCGGTCCAATGGACGTTGCCTGGTATGACAAAGTGGCGGAGGGGCACCAGCAGCTGGATTGCAACCCATGCCACGATGAGACCCACCGCCAGCCGAGATCCGGTTCCACCGGCCCTCGATTCGGCGACCCTACGACGCGGCTCGGCCGCAGGGAGCAACTGATTCA
>JADFIY010000219.1 GCA_022566415.1 Acidobacteriota bacterium | reverse complement strand
CATGTGACGGTCGCATTCCTAGCCGGCGAAGCGGTCGCACTCGGCGCGCTGATTGTCGGCGCTCTCGCACGCGATCGCGGTGAAGGCGAGATCTCGCACGGCTATGTGGTGGCGAAGCGATCGATGGATATCGGCGGCTCCCTCGTCGCCATCGTGCTGCTCGCCCCTGTGCTGGCGCTTGCGGCGCTGGCGGTGCGGCTGGACTCGCGGGGTCCGGCCTTTTTCCGGCAGCTGCGTACCGGGAGAGGAGGCAAGGACTTCTGGATGGTCAAACTCCGCACGATGACCATCCACCACGACCCTGCTGTGTTCCACGAGCACCTAGAGGCGATGAGGCGCGCTGCCTCGGACGATGAGTACACGATCAGGATCGATGACGATTCCAGAGTCACTGCAGTTGGCGCTCGGCCACGCCGGTGGTCGCTCGATGAGCTACCCAACCTGTGGAATGTGCTCAAGGGGTCGATGTCGCTGGTGGGGCCACGACCGCTGGTGCCTGCCGAAGCTGATCTCATCGGCCTCGACAATCCGAGGTTCACGGTCAAGCCGGGCGTGACTGGGTATGCCCAGGTGCACGGCAGGGACACGATCTCACTGGAGGTGCGCACCGGACTCGACGAGAAGTATGTGGCCGACAGATCCATCCGCCTCGACCTGAAGATCCTGGTGAAGACGGCGGCGACCGTTTTCCGAAACCCTGGAGCCGAGTCGAAGGGCTGAGCAGCATGGAATCACCGTGCGTCCGTTAGGGTTCCCTGATCATGGATCCGATCACAACACTGCTCAACGAGGGCAACCCGGCGATTGCCGTTGTCGGTGCAACCGACAACACCACCAAGTATGGGTCGATCATTTACCGCGACCTCAAGGCGAAGGGGTACCGGGTGTACCCGGTGAACCCGGGCCGCGACGAGGTCGACGGCGACACCGCCTATCCCGACATCGGCGATCTGCCTGTGACGCCCGACATCGTGAACATCGTGGTGCCGCCACACGAGACGTTGCGCGTTTTACAGCGGGCTGCAGAGCTCGGCATCGAGAACGTGTGGGTGCAGCCAGGCGCCGAGGACGAGGCGGTCCTCGATTACCTCGAGGCGGGTTCGTTCGCCTACCTGGCCAGAGCCTGCATCATGGTGCAGGCGAGAGTCAAGGCAGCCCAATAACCCCGAATCGCCACGCCACGAACGTCGCGATAGACTCGGCGCCTTCAGAGGCCAGACATTTTGGGGGGATGGAGATGACCGTTGAAGACCTTCGTGACGCGGTACTTGCCGTGCCAGGCGTAGCAGGAGCCGAGGTTGCAATCCGTGAGGACAAGACGCCGGTCGTGCGCGTCTGGACCGATGGCAGCCGCGGCGACGCCGAGGTTCATAACGACGTTTGCGATGTGATTGCCATTCACGGGTATGGAAGCGGCACCGCGGTGACCGGTCGTGCCGCCGTTGAAGCGCGTGTCGCCGATGCAGTCGGCGCCGCACCCCCCGTCGTGGTCGACGAGTCCGGGTATGCGGGCAGCGAGCAGTTGGACGCTGTTGCGTCGAGCGGTCTCGCCAAGTTGATCATCGAGGAAACCGGAAACGATGTCGTCGCAGTGGCTTCAGACGCCAGGGGACGGACCGCTCGCGCCGTGGTTGGCGACGGTTCTGACGCATTCATGGTCGCGGTCACAGAAGCCGTGGCCAGCCTCAGGGGAGTCATGCCCTCCCCGGTCCTGCTCCGAGTGGAAGACCGGTTGATTGAGGGGGTCGATGTCGTGTCGGTGCTGATCGAGACCAACGGGGAGCCTTATGCCGGTGCCGTCGTGGTACGCGGCGGGCGGCCATTCAGCGTCGGGCGCGCCGTCGATGCCGCTCTGGCGACTGCGGTCTGACCGGTTAGGGAGTGTTGATCGCCGTATCCGTGGGTTGACGTTTCGTCGGTCGGGTGACCACGAAGGTCGCGATCGAGATCCCGAGCAGGATCAGTAGCGCCCGGATCGCGGTTGAGTCGATGACGAAGACGACGGAGACCGCAAAGGTCGTGATGATGGCGGCCACCGCGACTCCCTTGGCTCGAGGTGTGAAGCCGACGCCGGCGCGCCAATCACGGACGATGCCACCGAACAGGCGATTGCTCTGCAGCCACCGGTCGAAGCTCTCCGATGACCGGGCGAAGAAGAAGCCGGCGAGGATCACCGGCCCGGTCGTAGGGATCAGCGGAAGCACCACCCCGATGAATGCCACGCCGAGGCTCACGATGCCAAGGGCTAGATACACGCTACGGACGACGGGATTCCTGGCCACAGCCACTCCGGAAATGTATCACCGATCCAGTCGACAGCGAGTCGGTAGGGTGGGGCGATGGCCTGGTGGAAGGCATTCGTTTCCTGGGCGCGTCGTCTCTTCGGCGCCGGTCACGGGCCACGTGTCTCCGGTGACCCGCAGAGCAGCAATGGCGCTTCTTCGATGCACCTGTGGTGGGAGCTACCCGATGGTGAGCGGCTGACTTCAGTCCGAGCAACCATCGAGATTCTGGAGCCTCCGGTGGTCGACCGCCTGTACTTCTGGGCGTTGCAGGTGGCATTCGCCAAACCCGACGGCGGGGCCGCCCATCTCGGACTCCAGCACAACCGCAGACACCCCGGGGCCAGGGCAGCAAATTTCGGGGGCTATTCGCCCCAGTCGGAGGGAGGTCTCCTCGACGGGATCGAGTCGCCTTTGCCCTCCACCCCGAACGATCCGAACACCCGGGACTTCGACTGGGAGCCGAAGCGCCGGTACCGGCTGTCGATCGAGCGTGTGTCCGATGCGGCGCCGGCCGGCTTCCACGCCTGGAGGGGCGCCATCGAGGATCTGGAGACCCGGCGGTTCACTGTGGTTCGTGTCCTGTTCAGCCGAGGCGAGTACCTGCGCGGGCCGGTGGTTTGGACCGAGGCGTTCGCCCGCTGCGAACATCCCCCGGTCGCGGTCAGGTGGTCTGACCTCGAGGCGGTGGGGGAGAGGAAGGGCGTGATCCCGGTGTCTGCGGCGTCGGTGAACTATCAGCGCCGGGATGCCGGAGGTTGCGACAACACCAACACGACCATCGACGGCGGCGGGTGGGTGCAGCGGACCGCGACGCCGCGGACCGTTCCATCGGGAACACACCTGACGGTCACGTAGGGTGCGGGTCGGGTGTCGGTACCATCCATATCCCGGGCGTTTAGCTCAGTTGGGAGAGCGCTTCCCTTACAAGGAAGAGGTCGGCGGTTCGAGCCCGTCAACGCCCACCCGCGAAAGCCCTTGTGTGGCTTGGGTTTACTGCTTCTCGAAGATATCCACAACACGGTCCGGGACGCGCTCAGGACGCGTATAGGACGCGATTTTTTCGGCAAGTAGGTCCGCAGCGTCCCCATCGGTACCGTCAGAGAGGTGCCCGTAGCCGTCGAGCCCGGTCTTCACCGAGTCATCGTCGAGGCAGGCGTCGTCGCTCTGTGTATTGACGTCGCCTCCTTACGGAACCAGAGGGACCCGCT
>JADFIY010000038.1:2790-16036 GCA_022566415.1 Acidobacteriota bacterium | reverse complement strand
GGTGCGCGCCTCGGGCCTGAAGATCGATAGTGGCAACTGCGAGCGGGTCGCCGTGATGATAGCCAGCGGTATCGGGGGACTCATCACCCTCTCGGAGCAGATAGGCGTGCTGAATGAGAAAGGGCCCTCCCGGGTGAGCCCTTTCCTGGTGCCCATGATGCTGGGAGACATGGCCTCCGGGCAGGTGTCCATGACTCTGGGCGCCAAGGGCCCCAGCTTCTGCACCCTCTCATCCTGCTGCAGTGGCGCCGACGCCGTTGGAGAGGCCTTTGAGCTGGTGCGGAGGGATGACGCCGACATGGTGGTGGCGGGAGGCACCGAGGCCGCTATCACACCCATCGGCATCTCCGGATTCAACGCCTGCCATGCCCTCTCCAAGCGGAATGATGAGCCCCAGAAGGCCTCTCGCCCCTTTGACGCGGAGCGGGACGGCTTCATACTGGGCGAGGGGGCGGCGATCCTGGTAATCGAGAGCCTGGACAGCGCCCTGGCCCGGGGAGCCCAACCCCTGGCCGAGGTGGTGGGCTACGGGGCCAGCTCAGATGCGTATCATGTCACCCAGCCGGCCCCAGGCGGGGAGGGGGGCGAGGAAATGGGCCTTCCCAGCTCCCTGGCGCGACTGCGAACGCCGTCGAGGTCAACGACCCACAGTTTCCTCCCACCGTTGGCTTCGAGGTAGGAATCAACCGTTCCCCGGCGCACCCACGACCCGAGCGTCCCAACGGGGATCCCGGTGGCGTCGGAGGCCTCGCGTAGCGTGACCCATACTGCGCTGCGAACGGGTCGGCGATCCTGTGACACCGCCGGCCGTCGGGTGCGACGCGCCCGGTTTTCCCTGAGCGCCTGGGTCTCCCACCGCTGTGCATCCATGACCGGTCAGCGTAGTGCCGTCGCCCTATGTCGATCCGGGCCATTCTCAACCTAGGATGGCGGGACCCGGAGGGTTCCAAGCCCAGCATGCCAGACCAACAAATTGAAGAAGATGTCAGAACCCTGGTCCGCGAGATCGTCAGCGGCGTCCTTGACGGAGGTGTGTCTTCTGGACCGGCGCCTGAGCCGATCGACCCGCCCGACGCACTACCAGGCGCCAGTGAGACGATCGCCGTCGGTGCCGACCACGGCGGTCTTCCGTTGAAGGAGAAAATCGCCTTCGAGCTGCGCCGAGCCGGCCACGACGTGCACGACTGCGGAACCGACTCCACCGACGCCGTCGACTACCCGGATTATGCCCATGAGGTAGCGCGGCTGGTTGCCGACGGCACCTGCTCTACCGGCATCGTGGTTGATGGGGCGGGGATCGGGTCGGCGATGGTGGCCAACAAAGTTCCAGGGGTGCGGGCCGCTCTCTGCTATGACCTCTCCACGGCGCGCAACAGCAGGGAGCACAACCATGCCAACGTGCTCACCCTGGGCGCCGGGCTCATCGGACCGAACCTCGCCTGGCAGATCGTCCAGGAGTGGCTGGCGACGCCGTGGGGCGGGGGACGCCACGCCCGCCGCGTGGAGAAGATCACCGACATCGACAACCGGTACAGGAGAGACAAGTGACCGACGAAATCCTGGAGCGTGAGGTCCTCATCGAGGTGATCACACGAGAGGTGCTGGCTGCTATCGCCGAGGATTCCGACATCTGTAGCAACCCGGAAGCGGTTCGCGCGGTAGTGGCCAACGGAGCCGACCGCGTTGCCTTCCACGGCGCGGCCGCAGAGGTTCCACTCGATCTCGCCAAGCACATCGACCACACCTTGCTCAAGCCCGAGGCGACCGCGGCGGACATCGACGTGCTCGCCGACGAAGCGCGCGAGTTCGGATTCGCCTCGGTGTGCGTCAACCCGGCTTGGGTGAAACGCGCTGCCGAAAGGCTGCGCGGATCCGACGTGAAGACCTGTGCGGTGATCGGCTTCCCCTTTGGTGCCAACACCCCTGAGATCAAAGCCATGGAGACCAGGCGCGCACTGCGCGACGGGGCTCGGGAAGTGGACATGGTGATCAACATCGGAGCTCTGAAATCGGGCGACTACGACCTGGTGCGCACCGACATCGAGAAGGTCGTCGACTCCGCCCGTGAGGGAGGGGCGATCGTCAAGGTGATCCTGGAGACCGCCAAGTTGACCGACGAGGAAAAGGTGATTGCCTCTGGCATCGCCAAGGAGGCCAAGGCCGACTACGTCAAGACCTCCACGGGTTTCGGCGGCGGCGGCGCCACCGTCTTCGATGTGGCGCTGCTGCGGGAGACGATCGGGCCCGACATGGGAGTCAAGGCATCTGGCGGCGTTCACACCGCCGAAGACGTGGAGGACCTGATCGCGGCGGGAGCCACCCGCATTGGTGCATCCGCAGGGGTGCAGATCGTCGGCAAAGTGGAAGGAGACGGCGATGGCCAGGGGTATTGAGATACGGGCGTATGCATTCCTCGACTCGCTGCAGCCGCAGTACGCCGCCTTTCTGGGTACGGTCGCTCAGGGCTTCCTCCCGTTGGCCGGTGACGCCTCGTTGTTCGTCGAGGTGTCACCGGGAATCGAGATCAACCGGGTCACCGACGTTGCCCTCAAAGCAACCGCGGTCAAACCGGGTATGCAGATCATCGAGCGCTACTACGGCCTCCTCGAGGTCCACTCACCCGATCAGGCCGAGACCCGGGCCGCCGGTGAGGCGATCCTGCACGCGGTCGACCACAAGGAAGTCGATCGGCTGAAGCCGAAGATCCTGTCCTCACAGATCGTCCGCCGCCTCGACGACCACCACGCCCAACTGATCAACCGCACTCGTCACGGGCAGATGATCATCCCGGGCCAGACTCTGTATGTGCTCGAGTGCGAGCCGGCGGCGTATGCGGCCCTCGCTGCCAACGAGGCCGAGAAGGCGGCCGACATCAACGTGCTCGAGGTCCGCGCCTTCGGATCGTTGGGGCGCATCTATCTCGGGGGCGAGGAGGCCGACATCGACGTAGGTTGGCGGGCCGCAGTCGCCGCCCTCGAGGGCCTCGAGGGTCGAGAGGAATGAGTCGCAAGTCGCAAGTCGCAAGTCGCAAGCTCGAGGCAGGAGGAGCCGGCACCAACCCTCTAGAGTCAACATCCAAAGGCGAAGGGAGTTCGGAATGGCTGATGCGCTCGGGATGATCGAGACACGGAGCTTCGCGGCGATGGTCGAGTCCGCCGACGCGATGGTGAAGGCGGCAAAGGTCGAGCTGGTGTCGTTCGAGGAGACCGGAGGCGGCTACGTGACCGCCATCGTCAGGGGAGACGTCGCCGCGGTGAAGGCGGCAGTGGATGCCGGTGTGCGCGGTGCGGAGAAGGTCGGCGAGGTAATCTCGACGCACGTCATCGCCCGCCCCCACGTCAACATCGATCTCGTTCTGCCGCTCGGCCGCGCCGAACAAGCCCAAGAGGAAATCGGCTGACAGCTCGAGGCATTGCTCAAAGGCGCAGCGATTCCAGCGTCTGATCGCTCATGAGCTGACACACCGAGGAGGTGGACCAGATGCAGCTGGGACGGGTCACCGGGACGCTGGTGTCGAGCCAGAAAGACCCCCTCATGGAGGGGATGAAGTTTCTCGTAGTGCGCACCATCGCTCCCGACAACACCGACACCGGCTCGTACGTCGTTGCCGTCGATGTGGTCGGTGCGGGAGTTGGTGAGGTCGTCATGTATGCGTCCGGGTCTTCGGCGCGTCAGACCACGCTCACCAAGGACAAGCCGTGCGACGCGGTGATCATGGCCATCGTCGACACCTGGGACGTTGACGGAGAGACGCTGTATACGAAGTGAGCCGACCATGCTGAGCGACAGCGAGATTGCCGAGATCATCGACCGGGTCAAGGGCCGGGTCCAGGCCGTCGAGGGCAGAGCCCGCACCGGTCCCTCGCTTGCTGCCGCCGATGCGCAGGCCGCCGGCTCGGTGGAACTCGGGGACGGGATCTTTGAAACCATCGACGACGCCGTCGCCGCCGCCAGCCGCGCCTTCATGAGTTACCGCGAGATGGGTCTCGAAGCGAGACGGGTGATCGTGGAGGCAATGCGCTCATCGATGTTGAAGGAGGGAGAGCGTCTCGCCTACCTGGCCAGGGAAGAGACAGGCCTGGGTAGGGCGGAGGACAAGGTGATCAAGAATCGGCTCGTCACCACCAAGACCCCGGGTCCGGAGGATCTGGAGCCCCACGTCGTCACCGGTGACTCGGGCATGGTCGTCACCGAGTACGCCCCGTACGGGGTGATCGGCTCGATCACCCCGACGACGAATCCGACCTCGACCATCATCAACAACTCGATCGCGATCGTGTCGGCAGGCAACGCGGTGACCTTCAACGTCCACCCCAGCGCCAAGGCCGTGTCGGTGGAGAACATCCAGTTGCTCAACCGGGCGATCGCATCCGCGGGGGGGCCGGCCGACCTCATCACCGCCATCGCCGACCCAACGCTGGAGTCGGCGAGGCGGCTCATGGCGCACCCCGATGTGCCTGTCCTCCTCGTCACCGGTGGGCCGGGTGTGGTGCGTGAAGCTCTGTCGATGCCGAAGAAGGCGATCACCGCCGGGCCGGGGAACCCGCCGGCTGTGGTCGACCCAACCGCCGACATCGAGCAGGCGGGCCGCGACATCGTGTCCGGTGGCTCGTTCGACAACAACATCATCTGCACCGATGAGAAGACGACGATCGTGGTCGACACCGTCGCCGATCGGCTGGTCCAGGCGATGACGAGCGCCGGCGCCTACCGGTTGAAAGAGCACGAGCTGCGCCGCATCGAGCGTGTGATCTTCAAGGAGATGGGTGCGCCGAACAAGCCGGGCGTCATCGATACGGCCTGGATCGGCCAGGACGCAGGCAAGATCCTTTCGGAGATCGGAGTCGAGTCGCCCGGCGACGTGCGGCTCCTCATCGCCGAGGTACCCACCGACCACAGCCTGGTGTGGACCGAGCAGATGATGCCGGTGATGCCGGTGACCAGGGTCAAGGACATCGACACCGCTATCGATCTCGCGGTCCGTACCGAACACGGGTTCCGTCACACTGCGTCCATCCACTCGACCAACGTGGACACGATCACCCGCATGGCGAAGGCGATGAACTGCTCGATCTTCGTTGCCAACGGACCGAACTACGCCGGACTCGGCAGGGGCGGGGAGGGATTCACCTCGTATTCGATCGCCAGCCCCACCGGCGAGGGCATGACCCGGCCTCGAACCTTCTCCAGGATCCGCAGGGTGACCGTTGTCGGGGCACTGCGCATTGTCTGATCCGGCCATCGCCGTTGTCGAAGTGGACTCGATTGCGGTCGGCATCCTTACCGGAGATGCGATGGTCAAAGCATCACCGCTCGGCTCGATCTACACAGGGACCATCCATCCCGGCCGCTACGTCATCGTCGTCTCAGGCGACACCGCAAGCGTGGAGGTGGCCGTCGACACCGGGACTTCTGTTGCCGGCGACACCCTCGTCGACCTGGTGTTTCTCCCCGATGTCCACCAGCTGGTTGTCGACGCCATCATTTCCGACGCCGACTTGGCCGATTGTCGGGGAGATGCACTCGGCGTGGTGGAGACGGTGACGATCGCCGCCGTCATCGACGCCGCCGATGCCGGTGTCAAGGCAGCCGCCGTCGACATTCCGGCGGTCCGGCTCGCCGACGGGCTTGGCGGCAAAGGTTACGTTTTGTTCAGTGGCGACCTCGCCGAGGTGGAGGCCGCGGTCGACGCCGCCGTGTCCCGCGGTGAACGCACCGACGCAGAGCTGCGCCACGTCATCATCGCTCAGCTCCACGACGAGATCCGGGACAACCTGGCACGCGAGCTTCGCCTCAACTATCGATTGGCCCGTCGCCCCGAGGAGCGTTGATGCAGTTGGGACGAGTCACAGGGACGGTGGTGGCCACGATCAAAGCCGAAGGCCTCGAGGGCGTGCGTTTTCTCATCGTGCAACCGCTCGACAAGCATCAGGAGCCCGTCGGCGAACCGATCGTCGCTGCCGACGCAGTGCACATGGCGGCACCGGGGGAGCTCGTCTATGTGGTGGCATCCAGGGAGGCGGCGGAGGCCCTGGAGCCGCGGTTCGTCCCGGTCGACCATGCCATCGTCGGGATCGTCGACGAGGTGCACATATGAAGGTCGGGCTCGTTACCGGGTCGGTGGTGTCGACGATCAGCCACCCCTTCTTTGACGGCAAGCGGTTGCTGCTCTGCGACCTGCTCGATACCGAGGGCGTAGCCGCCGGGTACACGATTGCGGTGGATCGCGTCGACGCAGGGGTTGGGGACACCGTCCTCATCCTCGACGAAGGAAGCTCGGCGAGGCAGTTATTTGGTGTCGAGACCGGTCCGGTGCGAGCGGTGATCATCGGGATCGTCGATGAAGTCGACCTGGCTGCCGGGTAAGGGGTTCCTGCGTTGAGCGTGCCCGGTTGAGACGCCTCATCCCTGTCGCCGTCGCGGTTGCCGTCGTTGCCGCTGGCTGCGCCGGTCAGCCGGAGACCTGTGATGAGGTTGCGGACGAGACCATCGAGTTGATGCAGGCCCTCATCGACGAGGTCGAATCCGAGGTCGGCGAGATGTCGGTTCAGGAGCTCATCGATGAGACCGGCGACGACCTCCCGTCGGTGGCCGCCTTTGAAAGAGACGCCGAGAGGCTCAGCGAGCGCGCTTCGGAACTCGGTTGTACCCAGGACCAATTTGATAGGGCGGTTGCCGACCGCACCGATCGGCTGCATGCAACGACTCCGATCGGCCAGTTCCTCGTCAGTGCGATCAAAGGCGGAGGGATCTAGGAGACGCAAGACGCAAGTCGCGAGGTTTCGTCTCTCCCGCGCAGCGGGGGAGACGCGAGCAGGCTACGCCTGCGAGCAGAGGGGGCTCTGGGGGGCGAGTTTCCCGCATTGAGTGTTGCCGCGACTCACAGCAGCGCTGCAGCTTCGGCATCCAAAAGCCAGGTGACATCTGAGGCACCTTCGGCGACCACTCGCGCGGGAAGCTGCTCCTCATCCACCAGGATCCGGCGTATCGCCTCCGCCTTGGCTGCGCCGACGACCAGAAACAGGAGGTGG
Organism: Acidobacteriota bacterium; assembly: GCA_022566415.1. GTDB lineage: Bacteria > Actinomycetota > Acidimicrobiia > Spongiisociales > UBA5794 > JACZST01. The sequence continues at coordinate 9,005 of JADFIY010000038.1, read as the reverse complement.
TCCGAATGGTGAAGCAGGGGAGCGGTGGCGGTCAGTCTCCAGGTTCCGAACTGGTCGACCCAGTTGGCGACGTAGCCCGCGTCCTTGTACTCGAGGGCCTCGGTCCCGGGGAATAACGAGGCGGTGTGGCCGTCGTCACCGATGCCGAGCAGCACCACGTCGGGTCCGTCATCGAACTCAGATTCCAGTAGCCGCTGGTAGGCGGCCGCGGACTCTCCGGGGTCGGCGAGCGTCGTGTCGGGGGCGATGAGTTGAGCGGGGACGTGATCGATCAATTGGCGGCGGGCCATCAGGGCGTTCGACGCCGGGTCGTCCGGTGGAACCCAGCGCTCGTCCGGCAGCCAGCAGGTGACCCGGCTCCAATCGAGCGACCGCCGGCTCAGCGCTTGGTAGGTGGGCGCCGGGGTCGAACCACCGGCCAGACCGAACGTAACCGGGGCAACCGCCAGGAGCTCGGCCAGGTGATCGGCGGCAGCCTCAGCGAGGTCTTCGGGCGTGGCGTGGACGTCGATGCGCATCATCGGGCAAACTAGCGCCATGAAGATCGCTTACGAACGAGGTACCGTCACCGGTGTCGTGCGTGGCGATACTGGGTCGGTCGGCGTGCTGCTCGCCCACGGCGCCGGTGCCGGCCAGGACCACCCATGGATGACGACCGTTGCCGATGGGCTTGCCGCGGAAGGCCTGTGCGTGCTGACCTTCAACTATCGTTACACCGAGGCGGGACGGAAGTCGCCAGATCGCCTCCCCACCTTGCTCGAGGTGCACCGCGCAGCCGCCGATGCACTCGCCGAGCGTTGCGAAAGAGTTGTCCTGGCCGGCAAGTCGATGGGTGGTCGCGTTGGCTCCCACCTCGCTGGTGACGAGGGATGGCCTGCCGCCGGTCTCGTCTACTACGGGTATCCTCTGGTGGCGATCGGAAAGACCGAGCCGCGCCCTACCGATCACCTGGAACGCATCGGGGCGCCGCAGTTGTTCTTTTCCGGGACCAGGGACCGGCTCGGCCCAACCGAACTCATCGAGACGGTCGCGTTGTCGCTGTCTGATGCCACGGTGATCGTGGTCGAAGATGCCGATCACTCGTTCCGAGTTCCGAAGCAGGCCGACAAGAGCAACGAGCGGGTTCTGGGTGGGATCGTTCACGACACCGCAGCGTGGATGAAGGAGCGGATCTAGAGCGCGCACCGACCAGTCGTCTCGACAGAAGTGGGGCCATTTTCCCGCTCTTGCTGCTTCGCAGCGGGCCGCTCGGGCCCCGGCTCAGCGGATTCTCTTCTTCACCAAAAGCCACATCGCGTCTCGTCCGCTTCGCCTTCGGTTTCCCGCTCTTGGCTACGGGCCACATCGGGCCACGGCTCCGCAAATCGCCTTCGGCGACAGAGATCGGATCGTGCCCTATTTGCGGAGCCTCTTGGCCGCTACCGACCAGGTACGAGGTATCGGCCGGAGCGGACCTCGCCCTTGGCGGCCTCCAAGATCCAGATCGACCCCTTCTTCCACTCCATCGGCCCATCGAGGTCGACCCCGTCGCCGGCCAGTGAGCCGATCACGGATTCGATCAGCTCCCCATGCGTCGACAGCAGCACCGACTCGCCGTTGAGTTCCTTGATCAGCTCGAGCACATCCTTGGCGCTGGCGTCGACCCGCAGCCGCCGCTCGGTTTCGATCGGCAGTCGGATGGAGAAGCTCAACGGCCTGGCAGTCTGGACGCAGCGCTGGGCCTCGGATGACAGGAGCCTTGTGATCGGATGACCGTCAACACTGGCGGCGAGCCGGGTCGACTGCTTTCGTCCCCGCTTGTCCAATGGCCGCTTCCGGTCCTTCCCGCGCCACTTCGCCTTGTCTCCGGCACTGCCGTGGCGGGTGAGGTAAATCGTGGCACGGGTGGGGTCGTCGACGAGCCCGTTTGCCCGCTCCAAGACGTTCCGATCCGCCTCATAGTCCAACCGTTTCCGCGCCTTGCCCGTGGTGAGCCATGCCACCTCATCGACCTCGGCGTTCGGTTTGAACTTCTCGGTGACCGTCTCCATGAGCCACCAGCGCACCACCTTCCGGTTTCCCTGTGCGGTGGCGTACCCAATGGACCCGACGTCGACCGGCCGATTGGCTCGCACCCCTGTCTCCTCGCGAACTTCGCGTAGCGCCGCCTCCAGGTACCCCTCACGGCGGGCGAGCTTGCCCTTGGGAAGCGTCCAGTCGTCGTAGCGGGGACGGTGGACGAGCAGGAATTCGCTCCTGCCGTTGTCCCGGCGGTGCACCACGCCGCCAGCGGCCTTGATCGATGCTTTGAACTGTTTCGCGCTCACGGACCTGTGCCCGGCTGGTTCTGCGATCGCTCGACGGCGAGTTCCTGGAGACGTTGGTGGCTGTCGATGGCCTCCACCGTCGGCACCTTTGTCCATGACCCGTCCGGTTCTCCCTTCCAGGCGAGCGTGTCGTCCTCTGACTCCACTTCGATGATCTCCTCGAGCCGTTCCTTGAGCCGCACATCGGTGACCGGCACCAGTGCCTCCACGCGTCCCCCGAGGTTGCGCGGCATCAGATCGGCGGAGCCGATGTAGTAGACCGCATCGCCTCCGGGATGGCCGAAGCGGTAAATCCGAGAGTGCTCCAGATAGCGGCCGACGATCGAGCGGAGGGTGATGTTTTCGGACAGCCCCTCGACGCCGGCACGGATCGAGCAATTCCCCCTGACGATGAGATCGATGCGGGTCCCCCGTCCCGACGCCTCGTACAGCTCGTCGATCATGTCAGGGTCGATGATGTGGTTGGTCTTGATCAGGATCTGCCCATCGGGCCCCAGGGCCGCCTGTTCCCTGATCCGCTCGACCAGCTTGCGCCGCAGCCAGGCGGGGGCGACGATCAATTTGCGATACCGGACCGGCTTGGCGTAGCCGGTGAGGTGGTTGAACAGTTCGGACAGATCGGCCCCGATGTCCTCGTCTGCGGTGTACAGGCCTAGATCCTCGTACAGCTTTGCCGTGATCGGGTTGTAGTTCCCGGTGCCGATGTGCGAGTAGCGTCGGATCCCTTCCGGTTCCTTGCGCACCACGAGCAGGGTTTTGCTGTGCGTCTTGAGATCACGGACTCCATACACGACGTGGACCCCGGCCGACTCCAGCATTCGGGCCCAGCTGATGTTCGCCGCCTCGTCGAAGCGTGCCTTCAACTCGACCAACACCACCACCTGTTTGCCCGCCTCGGCTGCTTCGACCAGACGTCGCACCACCGCTTCCTCACCGCCGATGGCCGGATCGTCCGGGATCGACGTCCGATACAACGTCTGTTTGATGGCCAGCACGTCTGGGTCGGCGGCGGCCTGAGCCAGGAAGGCAGCTGTCGACGTAGCGAACGACTCATATGGGTAGTGGACGAGGATGTCGCCGCGCTTCAACTCTTCGAAGAAGTCGACGCGGCGCCCTGAGTGATCCGCCAGCCTCGGCTGGGTGGTCGGTGTCCACGCGGGATCCTTCAGTTCCGGCCGGTTGAGCGCATACAGGCTCCACAGGCCGTCGAGCCCGAGCGGTGCCTCCCGTTGGTACGCCTCGTCGGGGCCGAGCTGGAGACCGTGCAAGAGCAAATCAAGGACCGGACCCGAAATGCCGGCCTCGACCTCGAGGCGCACCGCATGAGCGGCCCGCTGCCGGTAGCGGAGGACGTCCTCCATCGCCTTGATCAGATCATCGGCCTCCTCCTCCTCGACGGCGAGGTCGGCGCTGCGGGTGACCCGGAAGGTGTAGTGGTCGATGACGTCGAGACCTCCGAAGAGCCGTCCCATGTGGTGGCCGACCACCTGCTCGAGGGGAACAAACCGGTCCCCGTCTTCGAGGGCGATGAACCGCGCCACGTTGCGGGGAATCTTGACCCTGGCGAACTGCACCTCGTCGCGGTCGGGGTCACGCAACAGGACCGCCAGGTTGAGCGACAGGTCGGAGATGAACGGGAACGGGTGCGAAGGGTCGACCGCCAGCGGAGTGAGGACTGGGAAGATCTCGGTCTCGAACACGAAGTCGATGTGATCGCGGTCCCGTGCCTCGAGTGCGTCGTAGGCGACGATCTCGATCTGTTCCTCGGCGAGCGCCGGGATGAGCTCCTTGGTCACCAGGGAGTCGATGCTGGCGTTGATCGAGATGACCCGTTCCCTGATGGCTGCCAGCTGCTGCTGAGGGCTCATCCCGTCCGGGGAGGCCTGGGTGATCCCGCCGGCCGCCTGCTCGAAGAGGCCGGCGACGCGTACCTGATAGAACTCGTCGAGGTTGCCGGACACGATCGCCACGAACCTCACCCGTTCCAGCAAGGGCCGATCAGCGGATTCGGCGAGGCTGAGCACGCGTTCTTGGAAGTCGAGAAGCGATAACTCACGATTGATGAAGCGGGTTTCGGTCATCTCCGTGATCATCGGCACATGATACGAGACCCCAGAGTGGGAACCCTGGGGGAGTTCCCAGTTCCCAGTTGCGAGCTGCCAGTTGTGAGCTACGAGTTAACGGTGTTCAACTGGCGACTACCTGCGACTCTTGTCGAGCTCATCTACCTTGGCCAGGCGGCGCACGTGGCGCTCCTCGCCGGAAAACACGGCGGAAAGGAAGGCTTCGGTGATCTCCCACGCCAATTCCGAGCCGACCACCCTCGCCCCAAGCGAGAGCACGTTCAAACCATCATGCTCGACCGCCTGGTGTGCGGTGTATACGTCGTGGACGGTGGCGGCCTTGATGCCGGTGATCTTGCCGGCGGCGATCGACGCTCCCGCTCCGGAGCCGCACACCACGATGCCGCGTTCGACATCCCCGGAAACGACGGCTCGAGCTACCGCTGCCGCCGAATCGGGGTAGTCGGAAGGCTCGGCATTGAAGGCCCCGACATCGATGACTTGGTGACCGGCCTTTTCCAGGCGGGCCGCCAATCCTTCCTTCAGGTCGAACCCGGCGTGGTCGGTTCCAATGGCTACCCGCAAACCGCTGCTCCTTCGTTCACGAGGCAGGGTAGTGGTGAGGATGCAGGCGCTCTACGCTTGCTCGGATGCGTCGGCTCCTCTTCGGAACCCTGCTGCTGGTGCTGGCCGCTTGCTCAACCGGCCCCGAAGCGCCGTTGGTCGACGGGGTGGATATGGTCTGCATCGAGCCGCTTTGCATCACCTATCCGGCAGGGTGGGAGGTTGTCGAGGAGGGTGCAGAGTTCATCGCCTTCGCCCACCCGGACGCTCTCGAACAGGCGCTGGCGACGGTTGGTCCACTGAATATGCAGGCTCTCGTGGAGGGTGCAGGTGGGTCGTGGCCCGCACCGACCGAAGAGGTCGTGCGTTCGTTCTGGCAGCTCCTCGAGGAGGCGGACGTCGCCACCTTCGTGAGGATGGAGCGGCTCACCGGTGGCGCTTTTCGCTCCGAGGGAAACTACGAGGAGGGACGCTTGTGGCACCTGCTGATCCCGGGGACGCAGAGCGGAGGCGTCGGCGTCGAGGTACGCGGTCCGAATGCCACATGGCAGAGCCATGCCGACGTCTTCTTCAGCAAGGTACAGATTGCCGATTCTCCCTGACACCTCCGATTCAGCTGGGTACGGTTGAGTAGGTGAGAAGGGCCACAGGAAATGGCGTAGCTTTTGAGCCACCCGACCCGGGGCAGGTACACTGCTCGACGCGAGATTCCAAGGGGGTAGGGGAATGAAGATCGCCATCCTTGCTGGTGGCCAAGGGACTCGGCTTGCCGAGGAGACCGAGGTTCGTCCGAAACCGATGGTCGAGATCGGCGGTCGCCCGATCTTGTGGCACATCATGCGCCACTACGACCATTTCGGACATTCGGAGTTCGTCATCGCCCTCGGGTACAAGGGCGAGATGATCAAGCGGTACTTCACCGATTATCACGCATCCATCCGGAGTATGCGCGTTCACCTCGGGGACGGCGACATCGAGGTCTTCGAGGATGGCGAAGTGGAGTCGTGGACCGTCGATCTCATCGAGACCGGCCGATGGACGAACACGGGCGGCCGCGTGAAGCGGTTGATTCCGTATCTCGACGGGGAGACGTTCGTGCTGACGCATGGCGACGGGGTCAACGACGTCGACATCGCTGCCCTCCTCGAGTTCCATCGCTCCCACGGCAGGATCGCCACCGTCACCGCAGTCCACCCGCCCCCGCGGTTCGGCCAGCTGATCCTCGACGGCGACCGGATCGTCGAGTTCACCGAAAAGCCGCTCGACACGAGCTGGTACACCG
>JADFIY010000038.1:0-2780 GCA_022566415.1 Acidobacteriota bacterium | reverse complement strand
AGGACTTCGCCTGCGAACTTTTTAAGGGCGATAGCGCGTGGGTCAACGGCGGGTACTTTGTGTTGGAGCCGGAAGCCATCGATTACATAGAGGGCGATTCGACTGTCTGGGAGAAGGAGCCGATGGAAAATATGGCTCGTGATGGGGCGTTGGCAGCCTTTCGACATTCCGGGTTCTGGCAGCCCATGGACACGCTGCGGGACAGACGAATCCTGAACAAGCTGTGGGACGGCGGAGACCCGCCGTGGCGGATCTGGGACTGACACGATGCGAGTCCTCGTTACCGGTCACGACGGATATATCGGCGTCGTCCTCGTCCCTTTGCTCGAGGCGGCCGGACACGATGTCGTCGGCCTCGACTCGTACCTCTTCGAAGGCTGCGACTTCGGGCCGCCGCCACCAGACGACATCGAGGCAATGCGGATGGACGTGCGCGACGTCGGCCCCGCCGACGTCGAGGGCTTCGACGCCATCTGCCATCTCGCCGGTCTCTCCAATGACCCGCTCGGCGATCTGGCGCCGGGGATCACCGACGAGATCAACCACCTGGCGACGGTGCAGCTGGGGCGGGCGGCTCGCCAGGCCGGGGTGGGCCGCTTCCTGTTCTCGTCGTCGTGCTCGGTGTACGGCGCCTCGCCCGGGGCCCTGGTTGACGAGTCGGCGCCGCTCAACCCGGTCACGCCGTACGGATGGTCCAAGATCCACGCCGAGCAGGATCTCTCGGAGCTGGCGACCGACGACTTCACGCCTGTCTATCTGAGGAACGCCACCGCTTATGGTGCCAGCAGCCGGCTGCGCGCCGACCTCGTCGTCAACAACCTGGTCGGGTATGCGGTGACCGAGGGACGAGTGCTGATGAAATCCGACGGCACGCCGTGGCGGCCCTTGATCCACATCGAGGATATCTCGCGAGCGTTCCTTGCCCTGCTCGAGGCGCCAACCGAGTTGGTCCACAACGAGCCGTTCAACGTTGGGGGGACCGGGGAGAGCTATCAGATTCGTGACGTCGCTGAAATCGTTGAGAAGACCGTTCCCGGATCCGAGATCGTGCTCGCCGACGCTGCCGGTCCCGACATACGTGACTACCGCGTCGACTGCAGCAAGCTCGCCGACACCCTGGGCTTCGAATTGATCTGGGACGTGCCGGCGGGCGCAGAGCAGCTCTACGCCCAGTACGTCGCCAACGGGCTCAGCGAGGAGGACTTCCTGGGCAGCCTGCTCCGTATCCGACACGTGCAGCGTCTCCAGGAAGAAGGCATCCTGGGCCAGGACCTGCGATTCCAGGAGTAATCATCATGTTCGACGTCATCACCGGCTGCCGGTCGTGCGGAGCCGAAGATTTGGAACCGGTGCTTGCGTTGGGGGACATGCCCCTCTCGGATCGACTCGTTGATCCCGCAGAGGACGCTTCAGCCGAGCCCCGGATACCGCTCACTTTGGTCTTCTGCCCCGAGTGCACGTTGGTACAGATCGAGGAGACCGTGCGTCCCGAAGTGCTCTTCGGGGAGGACTACCCGTACTTCTCGTCGTACTCGGACACGCTGCTGGATCACAGCAGGCGAAACGTCCAAGCGCTGATCGAGCGCTATCAGCTCGCGTCAGAGGACCTGGTGGTCGAGCTGGCGAGCAACGACGGCTATCTGCTGCAGTTCTTTGCCGAGGCGGGCATCGAGGTACTCGGGATCGATCCGGCGCCGGGCCCGGCCGCGGTGGCGCTGGAGAACGGGGTTCCCACCCTGGTCGAGTTCTTCGGCCCGGAAGTCGCCGAACGCCTGGCCTCGGAGGGAGTCGAAGCCGACGTCCTCATCGGCAACAACGTGCTGGCGCACGTTCCGGATCAAAATGCCTTCGTCGCGGCCATGGCGACCCTGCTGGCGCCCACCGGGTCGATCGTGATGGAGGTCCCCTACGTGCGAGACCTCATCGAGCACACCGAGTTCGACACGATCTATCACGAGCACCACTGTTACTTCTCGGTTCGATCCCTCGAGACGCTATTCGCTCGCCACGGCCTGTACCTGAACCGCGTCGAGCACCACCCGATCCACGGAGGCTCGCTGCGGTTCTTCGCCTCTACGGACCCGGCCCGCCAGCCTTCGGTCGACGAGTACCTCGCCGCCGAAGCCATTGCCGGTATGGACACGATCGGCTACTACCAGGACTTTGCCGACCGAGTCGACGGTGTCAGGATTGCGCTCAACGACCTCATCGACGACCTCCGCCGCGGTGGCGCCACGGTTGCCGCGTATGGAGCGGCGGCCAAGGGCGCCATCTTGCTCAACTACGCCGGGTTGGACGGCGAGCAGATCGACTACGTCGTCGATCGCAACCCGCACAAGCAGGGCAAGCTCATGCCGGGGGTTCGGCTCCCGATCTACGATCCGAGCAAGATCGACGAGGATCCTCCCGACTATCTGCTGATCCTGCCCTGGAACTTCAAGGACGAGATCATGGAGCAGCAGGGCGATTTCGCCGCCGGGGGAGGGCGGTTCATCATTCCCATCCCCGAGCCGACGTTGGTATGAGCCCACCGGGCACGGTCGACGTGGCCATGACCTGCCGGGCCTGTGGCGGTGGCGACCTCGAGGTGTTCTACGAGGTGGCGTCGATCCCGAGCCAGACCTGTGTCCTTCTCGATACGGCCGAAGAGGCCGCCGCCTATCCCACCGGCAGCATCGTGCTTGGGTTCTGCCGGGACTGTGGGTTCATTCAGAACACCGTGTTCGACCCGCAGGACATCGACTACTCGCAACCGACGGAGGAGAGCCAGGCGTTCTCAC
>JADFIY010000037.1 GCA_022566415.1 Acidobacteriota bacterium | reverse complement strand
GGTCACGTTGTCGGCTCTCACGGCTGCCGGCGCCGAGTCACGTTGGTCCTTGTCCTCTTGCGCCATCTTGGCTAGCTTGGCAGCCACGGCCTTCGGTACTTCGTCCACTACCACGATGCCGGTCCGGTACTTCTCAGGCTTGTGAGCGTTCAGCATGGTGATTAGCAGGATGTCGGAGCCCAGACGGCCCTCGGGATTCCGTATTCTGTCCATCGCTATGTTCTCCAGCTCGTCTGCGAAGGCTGCTCCGCTCGTGGCATCCGGCGCTGATCCACGCTCATCTACCGACGACGGGGATCCTGGCACGCTTGATACCTTCCCCACCGGTGATCTACACCGAGCACAATCTGGCCGGCTCCTACCGACCTGCGAGCCGCATCCTGAATCGCCTGACGTACGGCCGCAATCGGGAGGTGATCGCCGTTTCCGACGCCGTTGCCGCGTCCTTGGCGGGATATCCCGGGCCGGTTCCTCACGTCATTCCAAACGGGGTCATCGTCTCCACCTCCGACGAGACGCGTCGCCGGGTACGCGAGGAACTCGAAATCGAACCGGACCAACCGCTCGTCGTACATGTCGGCAACATCAGACCGTGGAAGGGTCACACAACGCTGATCAAAGCAGCGCTCCTGCTGCAGGAGTCGATCCCCGACGTAGCCATCGTGTCGATCGGTGCCGAGAAACATCCGGGAGACCTCGATCGAGTTCGAAGGGAAGCCGATGAAGAGGGTGTCGGGGACGTCTTGCGCTTCCTCGGGCGCCGCCCGGACGCCGTCGATTTCATCGCCAGTGCCGACGTCCTGGTGAATCCCTCGGATGTGGAGGGGCTCCCACTCGTCGTGCTCGAGGCAATGATGGCCGGCACTCCGGTGGCAGCCACGGCCGCTGGCGGCGTGCCGACTGTTGTGCAGGATGGTGAGACAGGCCGGCTTGTCCCCGTGGGCCAGCCTCGAGCGCTGGCCGACGCCGTGACAGACCTCATCACAGATGTCGAAGGCGCGAAGAAGATGGCGGACCGCGCCCGAGCCCTGGCAGAAAACAAATTCGGGCTGGAGCGGATGGTCACCGCGCAAGAAGACCTCTACCGTCGAGTGCTCAATGGGTGAGGCCATCCATGTGCGCATGTATCGAGACGAGGACTTACCTGCCGTCCTCGAGCTCCTCAGGGTCGCGCTCGGAGAGACCGCACTCCTGAAACGCACTCCGGAGCTGTTCCGATGGAAGCACATCGAGAACCCTTTCGGACGTTCGGTGATGCTCGTCGCCGAAGTCGATGAGACCATGGTGGGGTTGAGAGCGTTCATGCGCTGGCAACTCGACTACGACGGCGACGTTATCCATTGTGGTCGCGCCGTTGATACCGCGACGCATCCGGGCTATCTGCGCAGGGGCATCTTCAAACGTCTCACCACCGACGCCCTCGATGTCGCACGCGATGTCGGGATTCAGCTCATCTTCAACACCCCAAACGAGCTCTCTCGCCCCGGCTATTTGAAGATGGGGTGGTCGGATGTGGGCCCCATCCGGGTCCTCTTGCGGCCGCACCCGACTCGCCTGCTCCGGGGACGCCACGTCTCTTTCCCGAGTCTTGATGAGCTGGCACCGATGGCGATCCCGATCGAATCTGATTCGACACCAGGCGCAGACCTCGCTTACGGGCATACAGGCGGCAAACCGGATCCCACGGGTCTTCGCACCCCGAGATCGAGTCGCTATCTCCGATGGCGCTTCGCCGAGCATCCCACGGCACGTTACGGAGCAACGGTCGGTTCCTCCGGAACCGCTGTGCTGCGAGCGAACCTCCGCAAGGGTCGGTCGGAGCTGGTCATCTCCGATGCGCTCGGGCCCAACCCGGCGGAAGCGGTGCGAACGGCGGTCCGAACCTCGAAAGCTGATTACGACATCGCTTCGTTTCCCTCCTCATCCCCGGGACGACACGCTGCTCGAAGTGCCGGGATGTTCCCCGTCCCGGGGGTCGCAGCGTTGCGGCTCGTTGCGCGCTCCGTCGACTCTCTCGAGATCGACATGTTCAATCCGAAGTCGTGGCGACTCGCGCTCAGCGATGTGGAGCTGCTGTGAGACAACTTCCGTCGCATCTCGCGATCATCGTCGGTGCCGCCGCCGTCGCCGCCGGAGTTGTGAGCGGGTGGGTCGCGGGTGTCGTCGTTGTGCTCATCGGCGTCGGAGTCCTCGCCTCGACGTGGTTCGGTGCCAGGATCGCCACCGATGTCGATCGGGGGTGGCTGTCGGTGTTGCTGCCGTTGGCCTTCATCGCCAAGATGGTCGGATCAGCGGTGCGGTACTTCGTTGTGGCGGAGTTGTACGGAATCGGAGACTCATTCAGCTACCACGCAATCGGATTACGGGTGGCGCCGGTATGGAGGAGTCTCCAGGTTCCCGAGGTCACGGGCGGGAGCTTCGGGACGCAGGTGACCGGACAGATCACCGGCCTCCTCTATACGATCGTGTCACCCCCTCTGATCGGCGGCTTCATGGTGTTCGCCACCCTGTCGTTCGTCGGAATGGTCTGCTTCTACGTCGCGTTCCGGCGCACCATGCCGCAATGGGGAGTGCTCCCATACTTCGTGCTCTTGTTCTTCCTCCCGACGATGCTGTTCTGGCCCTCGAGCGTGGGTAAGGACGCGCTCAGTGTCCTGGGTCTCGGGCTCGTGACGCTCGGCAGCGTCTGGCTGTTCTCGGCCCGGTTCACCTCCGGCCTGTGGCTGGCGGGAGCGGGAGGGCTCCTTCTCGGGCTCGTCCGCCCCCACATCTTGGCGATCGCGGTCGGATCGATCGTGCTGGCAGTCGTCTTCACCAGGGCGGGACGGCTCGATGTCAGTCGGGCGGCCAGGGTGTTGTTGATGGTGATCGCCCTCATCGCCATGGCCTACGTGGTGCCAATCGCCGCTGCTCGAATCGGCATCGACGAGGGCCTCGAATCGTTCCTTGCCGACCAGCAGCAGCATACGGCCCAGGGCGGTTCGGCTGTGCTGGGTGAGCCTGCAACCTCGCCACTGGATCTCCCGGAGGCGACACTTCGGGTTCTGTTCCGACCACTCCCATACGAGGCTGCCACGCCCGGCATGTTGTTCAGCGCTCTCGAGGGCGTAGTGCTGCTCGGACTGCTTGTCTGGAAGACTCCCACCATGTGGGCGAATCGGCGGATCGTGAGAAGAACCCCGTACATGATCCTGTCGCTCGCATTCACCTCAGCGTTCGTCATCGCCTTCAGCTCCGTCTTCAACCTCGGGATCATCGCACGGCAACGTTCTCAGGTGATCCCATTCCTGCTCGTCGTGATTGTCGGACTCGGCTGGCAGAGGTGGTCGCCCAGCGATCGCGCCCGAGCCGGAACTCTACGAGAGGAAGTCACCACATGACAGACCTTCCGGCGACCGTGGGCGGCACACCCGTATTCGACTCGCAACTTCCGTTCGCTCTCCCGACCAACGAGGATCAGTCGCGAGTGGAGAAACTCATCGAGGGTTCCCTCAGCAGCGGCCGACTCACCGACGGACCGGTGACGAGAGCCCTCGAGGAGACGACCGCGGAGCGGTTCGGGATCGATCATTGCGTCGCCGTGTCGTCGTGTACGACCGGTCTTCTGTTCGTATTGCAGGCTCTCCGGATCGACGGTGCCGTCGGGCTGCCGTCCTTCACGTTCGCGGCAACGGCTCACGCCATTCGCTGGAACGGGCTCGAGCCGCGTTTCCTGGACTGCGACGCGAGCACGTGGTGCCTCACGCCAGAAACGGTGGAAGGACCTGTATCAGCGCTGGTCGCGGTGCACGTATCCGGTGTGCCCTGTGACGTCCGGCGTCTCGAGGAGCTGGCCGCGAGTCTCCAGGTTCCACTGGTGTTCGATGCTGCGCACGGAGCAGGTGCATTGGTGTCGATCGACGACGGCTTGAGACCGCTCGGCGGATTTGGCATTGCGGAGGTATTCAGCCTGACGCCGACGAAGGTACTCAGCGGAGCGGAAGGCGGGCTGGTGACGACGAACGACGCTGCCCTCGCAGAGGAAATCCGGCTTGCTCGCAACTACGGGAATCCTGGTGATTACGACACCCGTTTTCCAGGACTGAACGGGCGGCTGTCGGATCTGCACGCCGCCATCGCTTTGGTGGCGTTCGATTATCTCGAGGAACGCGTCGAGCATCGCAATCGAGTCGCCGACCGATACCGGGAGCTCCTTGGTGACGTTCCCGGCGTGGGATTCCAGAACGTCGGGTCAGGGGACCGCAGTTCGTACAAGGACTTCACGATTCTGATCGATGATGAGTTTGGCTGTACCCGCGAGCAGGTTGTTGGGGCGCTCGAGCACGAAGGTGTTGCGACTCGCCAGTACTACTCGCCACCGGTCCACCTTCACCAGGCCTACGCAGACCTGCCGTTGCGAAAACTTCCGGTCACCGAAGCTCTTGGCGATCAGGTGATCAGCCTGCCGATATGGAGTCACCTTCCACTCGACGATGTCGACCGGGTGGCGTATGCGATCAGGCGGATCCAGCAGAACGCCGGAGTCGTTGCTAGGGCGTCGAGTGAGCGCTCCGAACGGTAGTCCTGACGCCGGTTCGACCCGGTCGACTATCGGGATCCTGGTCACAGACACCCGTCGCCGCGGTGCCGAGGTGCAGGCAGAGCGCACCGTTGAAGGCCTCGGGCAGCTCGGATGGGAAGTGGAGTTTCGTTCACTCGCCTCAGCACCTGAGCCGGTGGTAGGGGCACGTCCGCTGACCCGAATGCAGCGAAGCGAACTCGGTAGGTTCGATGTGCCGCTGGTCGGTCCCACGCGACAGTTCCTCAGGCGGCATGCCGGCGGGGTCGTGTTGGCGTGGGGCTCGCTGAGCGTTCGATACGTCGCGGCTGCGGCCGTCGCTCTGCGCCATCGGCCACGGCTCGGCTACGTGAGCATCGGGAGTCCGTTGGCCTGGTTGTCGGGTCGACGAGCGATGGCCCAATACCGATTGATGGCAAGACGCTACGACTTCATCATCGCGGTGTCGCAGCATACGAAGCGGGAGCTCGTGGACGCGATCGGCATACCGCCCTCAATGATCACCGTCATCAGGTCGGGCGTTCCGGAGCGATTCTTGACACTCCCCCGTCAGGAGCACGATGGGCCGACACGCGTTCTGTTCGTGGGATCACTCTCCGCGGAGAAGGATCCCATCGCGGCAGTGACTGCTTTCGGTATCGCCGCAGATGAGGCAGACCTTCAACTCACCATCGTCGGTGACGGTCCCCTCGTCGAGGCGACGGAAGCGGCCATCGCCTCCCGGAACCTTGGAGAGCGTGTCGAGCTGGTCGGGAGCGTCGCCGACATCGAACCGCACCTCCTTTGGGCCGACACGCTGCTGTTGACGTCGATAACGGAGGGGCTTCCCGGGGTGTTGATCGAGGCCGCTGCCGCAGGTCTGCCGGCGGTCGCCTATGGCGTCGGCGCGGTGGACGAGGTCATCGAGGACGGATCATCGGGCATCGTCGTGCATGATCGAACGGTCGAATCGGCAGCACGAGCACTGATCACGCTGGCTCGTGACCGCGATCTGGGCCGGCGCTTGGGTGAGCGAGCGCGCACGATCGCCGGCGAGCGCTTCCTCATGGGATCAGCAATAGACGAAACCGATCGCCTCCTCCGCGATCAACTGGTGTGAGCCCACAGGTCGGTGAGCGGGAGTAACCGATCCGGCGACGAGTCGCGGGCGAAGCCGACCGACTGAAGCATGTTGATGGTGGCAAGGTCGCCCGGATCGACGCTGGCCCTGACCAGGCCGCCACCCCGGGCGGAGACGGTTCGGATGAAGGCCTCTGCCAGAGCCGCGTCGGCCCCGGAATCCGCGAAGGCGCCGGCGACGCCGACCGAGAGCAGCTCGCCATGATCACCCCGCCGGGAGCTTTCGTGTTCACGGTGGCGCCCGGCACGAAAGGGCAGGCTCGCTAGGCGTCGTCGCCGGTTTCGGCGAGGCCGCAGGGCGCTGATCTGGAAGCCAGCGCGCCGGCGTCCTTGGTTGGCGCCGAGTCCAGCAACGTAGGCGAAGGGCCCGTACCCATCCTCGGCCACGCAGACAATTCCGTCGGGTCGGTCGATCAAGCTTCGATACGCCCGGGTCATCAATCCGATGTTCCGGGTGGTGCCGCCGCCGGTGCTCCCGTGGATCCGGGCGATGATCCGCGCATCGCGGGGCTCCGCGGAGCGAACGGAATAGCCACCGTCGTCGAACCGCTCGAAGCGTCCTTTCTCGCGCAATGCTCGGACCTGCGATTCGATGACCCGGTGCACGATGCGCCGCTCATCGAACTGTCGAACGGCTTTGGATCTCCCGGCCTCGGCCATCTGCCGCCGGAGCTCGGGATCATTTCCGAGTCTCTCGATCGCCGAGCGCAAAGCCGGCGGGTCGCGCACCGGGATCAGGAGACCGTTCACGCCGTCCTCTACGACCTCCCTGCACCCACGGATGTCGGTGACGACCAAGGGCAGACCCGAAGCCGCTGCTTCCATCGCAGCCCGCGGAAAACCCTCTCGGTGAGAGGGCAGAACGAACAGATCCATGCCGCGGTAGAGCACGTCGACATCCTCGCGCATGCCAAGGAAGATGACGCCGGCGGCTCGAGCCGCATCGACGGTGGCGGTCTCGATCGCGTCGGACTTGTCCGGCTCGTGGGGACCGATGACCACGAGGCGGAACCGGTCGTCGATGTCCCGCACCGCATCGAACAGCTCGAGAAAACCCTTCTCGGCTACCAGACGACCAACCACACCCACAACGATCTGGTCGTCGTCTGCCCCGAAGATCGCCCGAGTCGCTCTTCGTTCCTCAGCGGAACCAAGCTCGGGATCGAACCGCCTCAGGTCCACACCGTTGCCGAGGAGTACCGTTCGCCCGGGTCGGGTGATGTGCCGTTCGGTCAACAGTCGAAAGTCTTCGGCGCTCTGAATGAGCTCAACGTCTGAGAACCGTGCAGCGAACGCCTCGAGTGCATACACGATCGCGCGTTTGGCAACTGGGTCATCTGGCGTGGCGTACAGCCCGTGCACCGTGTTGAGCACGGCAGGTACACCTGCGATCCGACCGATCACGCGTCCGTAAAGGCCCGGTTTCGGCGTGTGCGTATGGATCACATCAGGACGCTCTTTACGCAGGATCCGCCACAGCGAAACCATTGCCGTGATGTCGGCGACCGGATCGATGCTCCGCGTTGCGCCGGGAAGAGTGATGTGACGGATCCCGAGTTCCTCGAGCTCACCGACATACGGTCCGCCTGCGGAGATGCCGATCGCCTCGCCTCCGAGATCGATGACGCCGGTCAGTTGGGGAAGCAGGAGGTACCTGAGACTCAGATCGACGGTGGTGAGGTGTACAACGCGCATGATCTCGCTGGGCGACGATCTCAGGTGGTCTTGAGTCGTGCCGGGACTCCGACCACCGTCGTGCCGGGTGACACATCCTTGGTCACCACAGCGCCGGCACCCACCGTTGCGTCATCGCCAACCTTGACGTACTGGAGCACGGTAGCTGACGTGCCGATGAGCGACCGATCGCCGATCACGACGCCCCCGGAGATGGAGGCAAGTGGATTGATGAGAACACCAGCACCCACGATCGCCTCATGTCCGATATTGCACGCGCGGTTGATCATGGCGTAGTTCTCCACCGTGATGTTTACGGTCAGGATCGCACCGGCGCTGAGGATCGTCCCCGATCCGAGATGGCAGCTCGGGGCATCCATGACAACGCTTGGATGGACCAGCTGTGGCATGGCCATGGCGGGCAGTTCGGCCGCGATCCGCTCGCCGATCGAGTATCTGACCGCAGGGTCTCCGATGCCGATGGCGACGGCCTCGATCGCCAGACGTCCTTCGTAGAGCTCATCAATTGCTCCGACGATATTGTCGCGATCGTCGTATCTGCCGGGCGAGCCCGGATCGGAAACGACGTAGCCTGCAAACTCGTATGACGGCTCGATGCTGTTGATGTCATCGATCAGCCACCGGACCTCCCGTGCGTTTCCACCCGCTCCGATGACCGCGATTCGGGCAAGGCGTTTAGCCACCGTTTCGCTCCTCCGATGATCCCTCGAAGGGAGTCATCGTCGCGCTTCCCTGCTCCGAGACTCCGCGGCCGGTGAAGACGCGGCCAACCGTCGTCACCAGGATCTTCAGATCGAGCCATATGCTCCAATTGTCGACGTACCAGACATCGAGGTCGAAACGATCCTCCCAGGGCAGATCGTTCCGCCCGGAGACCTGTGCCAATCCCGTCACTCCGGGTCGTACCTCGTGACGACGTGCCTGCTCAGCGGTGTAGCGAGGCAAATACTCCATCAGCAACGGCCGGGGTCCAACCAGGCTCATGTCGCCAGCAACAACGTTCAAGAGTTCGGGGAGTTCATCGAGGCTCCATCTTCGAAGCCGGCGACCGGCTTCCACCAGGCGCTCCTCATCGGAAAGGCTTACTCCGTCGGGAGTTCTCTCATCGGTCATCGTTCGAAACTTGATGATCCGGAACGGATCGCCGTTCCGTCCCGGTCTGATCTGTCGAAAGAACACTGGAGACCCGATTCGGGTACGCACAATCGCCGCAACCACTGCGATGATCGGGGAAAGCGCAACAAGTGCCAGCGACGCTCCAACTACGTCGAATAGGCGCTTCGCTGCTTTCTGAATCACCATTCGATCTCTCTACTCGATTCGACAAAGATGCTACCTTCGCTGCGAAATCCGGACGCGTCGGTCGGGCCGACGGATCCGGTTACCGCGGGCCGTCAAGACCAGGAGCTACGCCTCGAGGCGGAGCGGGGCAAAGGGGGAGCCCGACCGCATCCCGCAAACCATGAGCCAACGATCCTCCAACGTCGATCGCGACGCGCAATCGGCGCCGTGAAGGCGTCATCGCCTGTCACGGGTTGGCGGGTCACAGCGACAGCAAGCGGAGGTTCCAGCATCAGTGATTTCGCCACTCCTCGGGATGCCGGTGAGGATGCGACGCCCGCAGAGCGTCAGACCGACCTCTACGTCCTGACCCTGGTCGACTCTCTCCTTCAAGGCGGTGCCGAGCGGTCCTTGCTCGATCTCGCCCGTGAGATGCGAAACCGGGGCATCGTCACCACGCTCGCCACGCTGCGCGATGAGCTGGCGGGCTTCTCCGCTGATGACTTCGGAGTCGAGAGGATCCGTATCCAGGGATCGACTGCGCTTGGGCAAATGACGAATCTCCGCTCCCACCTTCAGACGGGACGGTTCGATCTCGTCCACACAACGCTTCTCACCTCCGACATCACCGGACGACTTGCGGCGTGGGGGACAGGAATCCCGGTGTTGAGTTCCATAGTCAACACGACGTACGACCCGGAACGACTCTTGGACCCGCACGTCTCTGCGTGGAAGGTGGGCCTGATACGTCAGGTCGACGGTTGGACCGCCAGGCACCTGACTCGGCGTCTGCACGCCATTTCTGAAGAGGTGCGCGACTCGACAAAGCGCGCTCTCGGCGTGCCGAACTCCCACATCGTCGTTATCCCCCGGGGCCGAGATCCGGATGAGTTCACTCCACCGTCACTTGATGCACGCGATGCAATACGTCAAGAAATGGGGCTGGCGGCGCAGGCGCCGGTATTCCTGGTGGTTGGCCGGCAGGAGTACCAGAAGGGACACGCGACGCTGCTCGAAGCGTGGCCGACCGTGCTTGGCGCCCTGCCCGACTCGGTACTTCTGTTGGCCGGCCGACAGGGCAACGAATCCAAACGCCTATTGGCTATAACCAACCGCCTGAAGATCACCGATAGCGTTCGGTTCCTCGGGTTCCGGCAAGACGTGGCGAATCTCCTTGCGATCGCCGACGTATTCGTATTCCCATCGCGCTACGAAGGCCTGGGCGGGGCATTGCTCGAAGCCATGGCGGCGCAGGTGCCTGTCGTTGTCACCGATCTCGCCGTGACGCGAGAGGTGCTTGGCAATGCTGCGTGGTTCTTCCCAGCAGGCGACGTGGCAGCGCTGGCGACGGAGCTGATTGCTGCAAGCGAGTCGAGCGATGATGCAATCCCCGCCGTGGCCCTGAGTCGGTTCATGGAGCGGTTCACCCTCGAGGCGGTCGGGTCCCAGATGGCGTCCCTGTATAGGGAGATCGTTGATACCGCGCCCTGAGCCGCCACCGTGTGAAGGAACTCATGGCCTACCGCTGAGGAGCTCCTCTTCGAAACACCCTTCAGGCGTCGACAGCCGGCGGGCCGTGGTAACTCCGAACGATACGCCGAAGGCGATCCTCGAGTACCAGTCCGGTGGCTAGTTTGCGCTTGAAGAATCGCACTCCGTCGCTCTTCTGAACGGCGACCCGGTGAAGCCGATAGTGATCCGTCCCGGGACGGTTCGGTGGGCCCTCGCCGAGCACGGCCGTCGCGTATCGTTCCCGAACTTTCGTCTCCGCACCGGCCGACCACCACCCCTTGGGGTAAGCGAAGTGGCGCGGCTGGACACCGAGACGGTCGAGAATCAAGGCGTTGGACTCATCGAGCTCCGCGGCGACGGCGTCCGCGCTGAGAAAACGGAGATCCGGATGCGAATGTGTGTGAGCACCGACGGTGGCCAAGCCTGACTCCACCATCTCCTCGAGGTGCTTCCAGGTCAGCGGCAAGGCATCCGGTCGGGAGCCCGACGAATCCTCGACAGGCAACGTTGTGACGTACACCGTGAAGGGAACGCTGCGCTCGACGAGAAGAGGAAACGCGTTCGCGTACATGTCGGCGTACCCGTCGTCGAACGTCAGCACGAAGAGCCGGTCATCGCCGGGAGTGCCCATCCGGGAAACCGCGTTGTCGAGCGAGACGATGGATCCTTCGGCCTCGAGGTAGCGAATCTGAGTTGCAAACGTTTCTGTCGCGACTTCCATCTCGCGACCGAGATTGGTTCCCACCTGGTGGTATATGAGAATCCGTGGCCCGGGCCGGCGCTTCGCTAAGAGTTCCGGAACGGCAAGTGCAGCCTTGAGCACTCTTTTGCTCAGTCGACCCTTCTCGCTTCTGGTATCGCCCACCGAGTCATGCTCCGCGGTGGCGCAACGACCAAGGTGATCGAGCGGCATCTGTGTTCGGCGCCTCGCCGGTGCTTCCGTTGGAGGAGCCCCGTCTCTTGATACGCTCGGTCCGCTTCACCGGTTCGGCGATATTGGGAGCGGATGTGGGTGGGTCGACGTCGCTCTGCTTGGGAAGCGGGTCGGCTGCGAGAGTTGCTGCACCGTCTCCCCACGAAGAGACCTTGCCAGATTGCCAGGCGGGTTCCTTTCGAGCGACGCCTGTATGGGAATCTCCGCTGACGCTTCCCTCTCCAGAGGAGTCGGGCTCTCGAGGTGTAGCGCTGATCGAGACGCTCTTCGGCCTTACGTCCTCGCCTTTGGACCACTGCCAGTCGAGCTGGTGAGCCCCCGCGGGATCGGGGGTTGGGGGCGGACGATCGATCTGGTTCATGATCAAGCTGATGGGCCCGATCCTCGGTCGAATGAGAACGACCCCCGCTGGGACCGAGCGCCGCTCTTCGAGAGTGCGAAGCGCGTTGACGACATCAGCAGGGACAGGATCTCCGGCTATGGCTACGAGGATCATTGCATCAAGTCGTTGTGAGAGGACGTGATAACTCGCCGAGTCAGTCGGAGGAGACGCCACGATCACGACGTCGTGCATCGCTTGCACCGTGTCCAGCATGGCGGCAAATGCCGGCTGGGCCAGAAGATCGGCCGCGTCGGCGCTGCGCTTACGAATGGATACGCCAAGGAAATCTCTCTCCCGGTCGGCGCGGCGAACGGCGTCGCCGAGCGTCCCCTGCGGATCGGCCACGACGTCCTCGAGCTCGAAGTTGTGACGGCGGTACTCAGCGAGGTCAGATGGTTGGCCGTAATCGGTGTCGATGAGGAGAGCCCAGCTGCCTGAAAACGTCAACCCTGCGGCCAGGTCGGCAGCAAGCTCATGCGCGTGGGGCGACGAACCGGTGACTGAGGCCACACCGACGACGACACCGTCACCGAAACCCGGCAGGCCTTCGACAGCCGACCTGAGTTGCTGAATGTCTGCTTTTCGTTGCCCCTGCGGTGCGGTGCTGTACCAGGGCTTGGCTGAGTCCCCAAGCTTTCGAGGGCGTGCCGCCACCTCCGGCAACCGATACCGCGGTTCGAGTTCCGTGGTCTCCCACAGCGGCTGACGTACCCGGTCCATGATGACGAGGCCGGCGACCCCGATCAACAGACCGACGGACAAGCCGACGACGATCGCCATGGGGAGTGGCGTCGGCGGAATGCCGGCCAGGTGCACGTCCACCGGGCTCACCACGCCTATCGGTTCTTCGACGATGCTCTGTGCGATATACGCATCGAGTGCGGTTTGGAGCTGGGTTTCTTCTGCGCGGAGCAACGCGAGATCAATGTTACGAACAGTCGTGCTGCCAACGACGAACTGGAGATTCAATAGCTCGTCCTGGGCAACCCGCAAACCTTCACTGGCTGCATCTCGGTCGGCGAGAATCGTGGTACGACTACGCGGCGGATTTCTAGAAGAGATGAACTCCGCCGTGAACTGCTTATACAGGTCGGCGAATGCATCCACTTCGCCTTGGAGTTCGCGCATGCGGGACGAGGTCTCGATGTCGTCATCATCCGGCCGCGTGGCAGCCGCGATCGCCGCAACGGTCACGTTCAGTCTGGCTGCGGTGTCTGCGATCCGTTGGGCGAGTTCCTGCGACATGTCCAGCTGTTGCGCGGCGAGATACCGGTCACGCAGCGTGGTCGCCACCGCCGAGGCTTTCTCGGTTGTGGAGTCTCTGCCGATAAAGAGGAGGCGAAGGTCAGTCTGATGGGCGACCACCTCGGCACGGACCGCTGGCGAAAGAGGATCGATCCCGGTTGAAAGATCGGACGAGTTGACGCTGACCGCGATCTGTGCCGCATTGTTGAGCCGCTCCTGAGCGCCGCTGTCATCGACCTCATCGAGCAACCGGTTGTACGTGATCGAAGCAACTGCCTCGTATTCGGGAATGGCGTTGTTGCGTGACTCCGTGATCAGCACCGCCGCCAGGACCGCGAAGAAACCGGCCATCGCGAGCACCCACCACCGCGCCCTGATGATTCGTCGCAGACGTTTCGACGTCATCCCCGTACTCATTTCCCCATAATCCCCTGAGCGGGTTCCCCGCTAGGCACATAGACCCGTGACAAGCGTACAGGTATTCTCGAGGTTTGCGTCAGACGGATCACCTTCGACGAACCACATCTCATGGGAAGGTGATGACTTGTGAACGGCGGATGGCGGGCATTTGTCCACACGGTTCGACCTTGCGGGAACGATGAAGATTCTGGTAACCGGCACCGCCGGCTTCTTAGGCAAGCACATCGCGGCTCATCTGACGAGGGGCATTCGGTGACGGGATTCGACCTAGGCGAGTTGGCGCCCGAGGCGACCTGCTGCGGCTCGCCGTCGAAGCAGTCTGCGGTCACGATGTGGGTGTCCCGGAAGCGTCCCACTACGCGGCCATGGAACCCTCGTTCGGGTATATGCGTGGCCCAACATTTCGTAGTTCTCTTTGGGCAGAAGCGATCATGCCGGCCCAGCCGCAGGCGTCGGCAAGGTATGTCAGGTCTGATGACTCACAAATCGGTTTCCTGTTCACTCAGTTCGGAGTAGGGTGACCACCCGGTGGTGGTAGGGCTTATCGAAGGGGAGGAACGCGAGGTGGGGGCCAATACGATTCGTCGTGCCGATACCGGCGCAAGTTTGGGCGTGAGTATTGCGCGCACTGCCGCTTCCGTCCGTGCCGACCTGTCGCTCGCACTGATCGAGGCGGTGATCATCGTCTTCGCCTACGTGGCGGCGCTGAGCGTGCGATTCCTCGATTCAGCTGGGGGAGTCCCCACCGGGTGGTGGACCCGTCTGGTTTTCGTATTGCCGATATTGCTGATCGTGCACATTGGGATCAACGCGCTCTTCGGCAATTACGGACATGTGTGGAAGTACGCCAGCATCGACGAAGCGGTGAGACTCTTTGCCGGCACCATGACCGCCGGTCTCCTCTTGGGCGCCGGGCTCATCGCCTGGCGCCTCACAGGTGGCGACAGCCCGATTCCGGTATCGGTGTTGGTGATCGGCGTGCTGCTTACCTTTGGTGGCATGGGGGCCCTTCGATTCTGGTCGCGTCTCTTCTCGTACCGTCGGTACGGTGAGGTGAGCGGACTTGCGGATCGAGCGCTGGTCGTTGGTGTTGGTGAAGACGCGGTGCGTCTCGCCCGACATCGCACGCAGGCTCAAGGAGCCATATGTGTGGTCGGGTTCTTGGACCCGTCGGCGAAGCCTGTCGACCCCCGGCGGAAGTTGGCCGGTCTTCAGGTGTTCGGTCACGTTGATGAGGTCGCCGAGCTGGTCGAGCGCCTCGACATCGATCAGGTAGTCATCGCCACCGAGGACGCAGGCACGTTGAGCAGGCGGGTTGTGGACCTTTGCATGGAGATCGATGTCAGGTTGCGGATCGTTCCCAACATCGATTCTCTTCTCGGGGAGTACGAGACCGAGGACATGCGGGATCTGACGCTGACCGATCTGCTTCCTCGTGAGCCGGTGCACACCGACCTCGGGGCCGTCGAGCATCTGATCGCAGACCATGTCGTCCTCGTTACCGGGGCCGGGGGGTCGATCGGGTCCGAGCTCGTGCGTCAGATCCTCTCCTTTGGCCCGGCGAAGGTCGTGGCCCTGGATCACGATGAGACGCTCTTGCACGACGCATCTTTGGCATCGCACGACGCGCGGCTGGTCACTGAACTCGCAGACATCCGTGACAGAGCGCGAATGCGCTCGGTTTTTGAGAGCCATCGACCCCAGCTGGTCTTCCATGCGGCTGCGCACAAGCACGTCCCGATCCTGGAGGAGTGCCCGAGTGAGGCAGTGAAGACCAACGTCGTGGGGACGGAGACGGTGATCGGTGTCGCACGCTTGGTGGGAACAGAACATCTGGTCGTCATCAGCACCGACAAGGCCGTCGATCCGTCGAACGTGATGGGCGCGTCGAAGCGGGTCGCGGAGATGCTCGTCCAAGCGGGATCTGAAGGCGGAGACAAGCCTCGGATGTGTGCGGTGCGATTCGGCAACGTGCTCGGAAGCCGTGGCAGTGTTGTGCCGACCTTCACCCGTCAGATCAAAGCCGGGGGCCCGGTGACCGTATCGCACCCGGATATGGAGCGGTACTTCATGACCGTTGCCGAAGCCGTGGAGCTGGTCCTGCAAGCGGCGGTGTTGTCCAACGGTGGGGAGGTTTTCGTGCTCGACATGGGACGACCCGTCCGCATCCTCGATCTCGCAAATCGGATGATCCGGCTCGCTGGCTTGGTTCCGGGCAAGGACATCGCCATCGACATCACGGGGCAGAGGCCGGGAGAGAGGCTCGCCGAGCGCCTGTCCATCGATCCTCTAGAGCAGACTGGCCATGAAAAGGTGCTGGTGGCTCAACCCTCGTACCCGGGCCCGACAAGCATGATGGTCGGACTCGACCGACTCCGTCAGTCGCTGGAAAACGGGGACGAATCGGAGATCCGGGAGCAGCTGCTGGGTATGGCCTCGGCGAGTTGGACCGGGGTGAAAGTGCTCGATCTGCGCGATGGCCTGGTGGTTGGGCTCGCTCCCTCAAGTGGCGACCACAGCGCTCAATCGAGCAACTGAGACGGCCGAGGCCACGGCAGAAGCAGGATGATCGTGGCCGCAGCTGCCAACACCCCGACGGTGAGCGCCGCAGCGCCCGGTACCCACGCAACGCGACCTGCGGTGCGCGAGATTAAAACCGCTAGCACCAGCTGAGCGACCAACGGACCAATAGCGACGACGCGATCGAGCTCGTGGGCCCAGCCAACGCTTCGTAATCGGACTGTAATGGGGACGATCAGGAGCAGACCCAAAACTGCCGCCGAAGCGACGATGGACGCCGGCCGCCCGGTAGCGCCTCCCTCGGCCACGAACATGTACAAACCCACGACCGCGTAGGAACCCGCTGCGCCGAGCGTGGCAACGGGTCGGGGCCAGCCGAGAAATCCAGCAATCCCGGCAACGCCGAGCAGCACCATCGCACCTTCCGTGTCCGGAACCGCGAGAAACACGCCGAGAGCCGCGATTCCAAACAGCGGCATGGGAAGGCCCGTCTTGGGATAGCGATCATCGAATGAGGCGACCAG
>JADFIY010000218.1 GCA_022566415.1 Acidobacteriota bacterium | reverse complement strand
GGCCGCACCCAAGACTACGGGTTGAACCACCGGCTGAGAGGCGCCGGCGGCGTCGTCTACTTCGACCCGGGGCTTGTGGTGGAGTATCGCCCGCGATCGACCCTGAGCGGGCTGTGGCGGCAGTACTACGGCTACGGCAGATGGAAGCGCGTCGTGGTGGGCCTCCACCCCGAGTCGCTGCGATGGCGACAGATCGTTGCCCCGGTATTCGTTGCTGGACTGGTCGCCTCGGCAGTTGCCGCCGCCTTTGGCCGGTGGCAGATCGCCGTCGCCATTCCTGCTCTCTATGCGGCGGCAAACCTGGTGGTCGCTGTGGTCGAGTTGGTGCGACGACGAGACCAGGCGATGCTGTTGCTGCCGGTGATCTTCCCGACCATGCATGTCGCATGGGGCATTGGTTTTCTCATGCCGGGTCACCCCGAGGTCGCCGCCTCGGGGAGCAGCGAGTCGTAGTAGTCGCGCACCGCGTCGGCGGGCCACCGGAACCGGCGTTGGACATCTCCAACTCCCTGCGCCGCGGCGGCGCGGAGATCATCGTCCACCTCGGTGAGAGCAGCGGCCAGCGCCTTCGGATTTCCCGGGGGAACCAGCACCACACCCGGGAGCTCGCCGATCACCTCCCTGGTTCCGGGCAAGTCCGAGGCAATCACAGGGACACCCATCGCCAGGTATTCGAGCGTCTTTGTCGGCAACGAGTTCCGATAGTTCGGCTGGTCGCGCAGCGGCGCCACCCCGACGCTTGCTGCGGCTGCGGTTTCCATCGCCTCCCGATATGAGCGCCAGCCGACCACGTCGACCAGAACGCCCTTGGCTCGCCCCGCCGATCGGAGCCGTTCGGAGAGTTCCAAGGCGCACCGGCCGACGAACACGACGCGAGCTGTCTCTGCTTCTCCGGCCGCCTCGACCAGGTCGGTCGCCCCGCGACCTTCGGTGACGTCGCCTACATACACCACAGGGCCGTCCGGATCGGTGTCGGCGACAGGCAGAAGGGTGGCGTCGGGGTAGTTGGGAAACACGCGGTGTTCGCGCATGAACAGGTGCTGGTACCCGTGCTCGGCAAGAGTGACATGAAGGTGGCGCTCCGCCTGAGACAGCCACCATCTCGAAAACGCAGACAGGGGACGCCGCATCGGTGCAGGAACCTGCGCCTTGGTGAGGATCTGTGCCGGAAGATCCTCGTGCAGGTCGAGCACGACCGGTTTCCTCTGGAGAAACCACACCACCAGCCCGGCTGGGATCAACTCGGGGTCGTGGACCACGACGACGTCGATGTCGTCATCATGCATCTCCCGGAGGGCACTGAACCAGCGGGAGACTCGACCCCCCTTGAGCGGCTTGAACGTGAGATCGGTGTCATCCGACGGTCCGGGTTCCCTGGCCGCATAGGAGATCTCCCAGTCACCCAGGGTCCGAATCAGTTTCTCTCGGATCCGCGGATCATCGGGAGGATGGACGGTGGTGACGACCAGGAGCCTTCTGCTCACAGGGCGTGGACGTTGGGCGCGCTCAGGCCTCGGGCTCGGTAGGTGCCCCGGGCGTCGAACACCATCGGCACCGCGGCAGCGAGGGCGGCGTAGTCGATGTCGTCGTGATCGGTGAGCACCGCAGCCAGCGCAAAGCGGCTCAGGTCATCGCCTGGATCGACCGCGACGAAACCGTGTTCTTCGATACGCTTCCTTCCGACAACCGGGTCGAGCACCGAAACGACCGCACCCTTGGCCTCGAGCTCGCGCAACACCTCGATCGACGCCGACTCACGGTCGTCTGCAATGTTCGGTTTGTAGGCGATACCTACCCCAAGGATCTCCGATCCGTTGACCGGCAAGCGTTGCTCGTTCATCAGCGCGCTGATTCGGTCCGCGGTGTACCCAGGCTGGGCGACGTTCACCTGCTCGGCGAGGTCGATGAACCGGGTGGCGAAGTTCGCCTCACGCGCTCGCCAAGCGAGGAACTGCGGATCGAGTGGGATGCAATGGCCTCCGACACCAGGGCCCGGGTAGAAGGCCTGGAACCCGAAAGGCTTGGTGGCGGCGGCGTCGATGACCTCCCAGATGTCGATGCCGAGGGCCTCGGCGAGCTGACTCATCTCGTTGGCAAGGCCGATGTTCACCGCCCGATACGTGTTCTCGAGCAGCTTGGCCATCTCCGCCGCCGCCGCCGACGAAACCGGATGCACCGACGCCACCAGCCGCTCGTACGCCGCCGTCGCCACCGCAGTTGAGGCAGGGGTGACGCCACCAACCACCTTTGGGATGTCTGCGATCTTGAGCTCGTCCCCCGGCGACACTCGCTCGGGAGAGAAAGCAACCCAGACGTTCTGGTCCAGGGTCAGACCGGCATCGAGCACGACAGGGACGATCACGTCCTCGGTGGTGCCGGGATACGTCGTCGATTCGAGAGATACGAGCAGATTCGGGTGAGCAACGCGGCGGATCGTCTCTGCGGCTGCCTTGATGTAGGAGAGATCCGGCTCACGGTTCCTTCCCAGCGGGCTGGGGACGCAGATGAAGATGGCATCGGCGTCGCCAAGCCGGTCGGTGTCTGTGGTGACTTCGAGGCCGGCGGCGAGGGCAGCGGCAAGCTGTTCGTCCGGCACGTCTTCGATCGGAGATGACCCGGCACGGAGCCGATCGACGTAGGTCGCGTCGATGTCAAGCCCGATGACCGGGAGCCCGGCGTTGGTTGCGGTGATCGCCAGGGGCAGGCCCACATAGCCGAGGCCGATGATTCCCGCTGTCCAGGTTTCGGTTGCGTAGAACTCTGTGGGTTCGCCCATGCTGCTCCGTCGATGGCCGGATTCTACGGTGCGAGGTCGCGCAGCGCCCTGGCGATGAACGACGCCGTCTGGGCCCGGGTCACCTTCCGCTCCGGGCAGTACCGGTCATTGGCCGGCGGGTTGCACCCTTTCGTGATCCCGGCTTTGGCGAGCCGGTCGATATCGTTTTCGAAGACTGAACGATCGTCGTCAACGAACCAGTCGCCGGGCCCGGCATCGGTGAGACCCCACGCCCGTACCAGGAAGGCGGCCATCTGGCCGCGGGTGACCGTGTCGTCCGGGCAGAAACGGTCGTTGGTCGGCGGGTTGCAGCCCCTGGTGATGCCGAGCTCGGCAATGGCATTGATGTCGGCCTCGAAGGGCAAGCCGTTGTCGTCAACGAAATAATCGGTCGCGACGGGCGACAGATCAAGGGCCCTGGCAAGGAAAGCGGCAATGTCCTCGCGGCGCATCGGGTCGTCCGGGCAGAAGCGGTCTGCACCGCTAGCACACGACAGGGCGATATCGCGACCGGCCAGGTACTCGATGTCGTCCTTGTGGACGCTTTCGCCGATGTCGGTAAACCCCTCGTCGGGGGGAGGCGGGGCGCCGAGGGCGACGTCGAAGTACCACGACTTCAGCCCCACGTTCTTGGTCACCCAGGCGGCTGACCTGGTGGTGGTTTGGCCGTCGCTGGCGGAGAACTCGATGGTCTTTGCGCTCCCGGACGTGTTCCTGGCGATCACCTTCACCGAGGTCAAGGATGGCGGGTTACTCCCCCAGACCTTGGTGGCGAGGCTCTGCGCCGAGATCGTCTTGGTC
>JADFIY010000217.1 GCA_022566415.1 Acidobacteriota bacterium | reverse complement strand
GTGAGGTCGGCGTGGAAATCATGCGTGTCGAAGTTGGGGGTGTAGCCGTCTTGGACGAGATACGCCAACATATCCTCAGCTTCGATGGATTCGCCGAGCGTGTCGATCATCATCTTCTCGATCGACAGTCCGAACAGGCCGGAGGCGGTGATAGCCATCAGCCGGGCTCCTGTACTGTCGCCACGGCGCGAGCGGTGTCGGGTTGGGCGCCACCGGCGGGCGCCACAGGCTTCGCCCGCCACTTCTCCCGATACGCGCGGACCAGGGCCCGGTGCTTCAACTTCACGTCGTTGGTGAGCGCCGGCGGGATCTTCCGCACCAACTCCTGATACTCGGCGGCGGTCTTCGCCTTAGCGAACGCTTTCTCCCGGGCGGCGTAGACCTTCTTCCAGCCGGCAGCTTTCGCTTTGACATAGTCGGCGTCGACGTCTGCCATGTCGGCTTCGGCGCGGAGACGGTCAGCTTTAGAAGCCACTAGGCCCGCTCCCGACGATGAAATACCCTTTGGCGATCATCTCATCCATCGTCATCGGCCGGAACTCGCCTTCGTCGTCGTAGACGTAGTGGATGGCGTTGGGTGGGGCGACGACGGCGGTGGTGCCATCCCAGCTCTCGCGGTGGGTGACGAGACCTTTCGTGGAGACTTCGCCAGTCCGGGCGCGGCCTTCGGTGACCGTGTTGGTTGCGGTCGGGTCGATGAGTTTCACTTCTTCGCCTTCCGCTTCTCCTTCATCGCGCCGACCCGTCGGGCACCGTTTTCGTGATAATCTTTCCCGCCACATTGCGGACATTGGGAGGCGCCAACCGTGTAGAGGGTAGAGCATTGCTCACACACCCAGAGAGCCATTAGGCCACCGCCTTACGGATCTGCGCCTTCGTCAACCCTTCGACGTCGACGCCGAGCTCAGCGGCGTAGGCGGCCCATTTCTGTCGGTTCGCGGAGGGTGCCGGAGGTGACGGACCCTCCGGCTCCTGCTCCGCTGCTGGTTCGGCGGGAAGGTCTGGTAACACTCCGATCGGGTAGGAGGGGGCTCGGTTTCGGTGGAGTTTCGGCATCAGGCGGCCGCCACGGTTGCGCCAGCATCCCACGGCACGTACACCATATCCCACTGGACAGATCCGCTGTTAGTGGCGACGCAAGTGAGCTCGAGGTCGCCTTCGGAGAGGATGAGCGGCTCTTGTAGTTTCCCGTTTTCGATGAGCAGATCGGACCGCATCGCGTCGGCGACGGTCCCTGAAATGCTGTACTGCTCGCCGACGGCGTCGTTGTCGATGTCGAGGGTGGCACATAGATCCTGGTCTAACCCGGTGGCGGTCGGGTTGAGTTTCAGTTTCGTCGCGTTCGCCTGGTTCTGGATCGCGCCGGTGACTTCCCCCGCTAATCCGACGAGGAGGATCCGGCCGCCGGTGATGGTGAATAGGGCTAGATCGTTACCTGCTGTCGGCAACCCTGACGTGGCTCGGGTGACGAGTACGCCGAGAGCTATGGAACGGACGGCGGCTCCGTCGATTGTGACCGTCATCAGGAGGCCGTCAGTACGGCGCCGTCTTCGATCGGGACATACACGACCCACCATTCGATCTCGCCGGCTTGGCTGCCGGTGATGTCGAGGACGATGTCGCCTTTCTCGAAGATCAGCGGTGTCGCGAGCATCCCGTTCGCCGCATAATCCAAGGTCAGGACAAGGTCGGCGGCGAAGGTCGGGTTGAGGGTGATGTAGTTGCCGACTACGGCGTTGTCTACCAGGAGGGGGGTGGAGGCGTCGCCGATCACGACGTTAGTGCCGCCGTCGTCAGGGTCGAGGTGCATCGCCAAGTCTTGGGATCCGCTGCCGATGGCGACGGTGACCCGACCCCACAAGCCGAGGAGCAGGATGTTGCCGACGTCGATGCTGAACAGGTCTTGATCCGCGGCGACCGTCGCGGCGGCTCGGTGGACGAGGATCCCTTGCGTGACGCTTCGGAACAGTTCGCCGGGGTTGAGCTGGCTCATGGTTTACACCAACCCTCCCTAAGCGGTCAGGCTACTGGTCAGGTTCGGCGGGTCCTTCTGCTCGTACAGGCCGTGAAGAATCGCCATGACAACCCCACCGTCGACAGAGACCTGCACACTGTCGTAGCCATCGGAGAGCTGAGAGCCGTGGACGCTGAACACCATCGTGTCGTTGGTGGCGTCGTCGGCGAGGTCGAGGGTGTCGTCCTGTTCCGCCATCGCCGTCCACGCACCGCCAACCCCCGGCCCTTTGAACGGGTCGTTATCAACGTCGAGCGCCTGCTCCGAGTTGACGGCAGTTGAGTCGAGTTCGGTGATCGTCGCAATCGTGGAGCCGTCATCTTCGAAGGTGACGAACGACACCGCAGCCGCCCTCGTCAACGGAACGGTAACCGTATCCGCCACAGCGATTACGTTGAAGACGGCGCCTAGTCCTACTCTTGCCATTATGCCCTCACCGCTATTTTGACGAACGGGCTGAGCGTATCGCCGCCGTTTTGTGGCGTGATCGCCCCATCCAGCCAGGGTCGACCGTCGAGACGTTCGATGATCCGGAACGCTGTCTCGTCGGTCTGGAATAGGAAATCTTCTGACGAGCGGGCCGACATGACTTGCCGGTCGCCGATCAGGTAGAAGCCGAAGTCGACGAAGTTGATATCCCCGGCGGCGCCGATCGTGTTCGCCTTCTCGGTGAAGATGAGCGGCCGGCCCAGGATCGTGATCGGCGGCCCGACGACGCCGTTGTTGAGCCAGATCGCCGACCCGCCGGTACCGACCGACAGGGCCATCGTGGCGAGTTCGGGGAACGTGTCGGGAGATGCGACCCATACGGCCCGGCCCAGGCTGGACGGCAACATGCGGGCGAACATTTTGATCAGATTTTCCCAGACGATCGTGTTCGCCGCCTGGCCGGTTTCCTTCGTGATCGAGATGGCAGCGGAGGCGTTGAGGAACCCTTGCGGTTCGCCGGCGCCGCTGCCGGAGAAGAAGGCGATGTCTTCGTAGAAGGCGAGCGCCTCGGGGAAAATGTCGTCGATGAAGGCACCGAACGAGATCGCCGAGTCGGAGATGAGCTCGTTGGGGACTTGGGTATAGGCGGTGAGCTTCTTCGCCTCGAGGATGAGGCGCCGGAACTTGGCTTCGGAGGCGGCGAGGGTGCCGGCTTCTTCGGTCCAGAAGGCGATGACGCCGCCGAAGACGGATGAGACGTTGGAGGTGGAGTCGATGGCTGGGAACGGTACCCGCAGGGATTCCATCGGGATGACCCGGGCTCGGGGTCGGACGATGGCGGTTTCGAGGGCTACGCGGAGGAGTTCAGAGCGGAGCCGTTCAGGGACGAGGAACCCACCCTCGGAGGGGACACTTTCGGAGAAGGCGTTACGGATCGTGGTCCGCTTGTCGGCGACCCCTGGGGTGCCAGGGTCGGTGTTGTGCCAAATCGTCTTGAAAAATTCGGTGGAGTCCGCGAACAGGTGGTCGATGGAGGCGCCCATCGCCTTCGGGTTCTATGTCGCCGACTTCTCAGCGCCGCCGGCCTTGCCAGGTTGGAGTCTGCGGACCACCTCTGAGGCCATGTCGCCATCGACTGC
>JADFIY010000036.1 GCA_022566415.1 Acidobacteriota bacterium | reverse complement strand
CCGGGGTGGGGTGCGACCAATTGATCGTGATCGAGCAGGCCCAGATCACCAATGGGGCCAACGGCGCCGGCGGCTTCATGCGCATCCGCAATTCGGACGGCAGCTCCTCGGCTGCCTGCGGCAACGCGACGCGCTGTGTCGCCGCGTTGCTCATGGCGGAAAGCGGCCGCGACGACGCCGCCATCGAGACCGCGGCCGGGCTGCTCCGGGCCGAACGAAAGGGCGATCTGATCTCCACCGATCTGGGCCCGGCCAAGACAGATTGGCGCGACATCCCGCTCCGCCAGGACACCGACACCCTGCATCTTCCCGTCGCCTCGGGCCCGCTCTCGGACGGCGCCGCGTGCTCGGTCGGCAATCCCCACGCCACCTTCTTCGTCGATGACGCCGATGCGGTCGATCTCGCCCAACATGGCCCGGTGCTCGAACATGACGGCCTTTTTCCCGAGCGCGCCAATATCGGCGTGGTCCAGGTGCTGAGCCCAGACCGTATCCGGGTCCGGGTGTGGGAGCGTGGCGCCGGGATTACGTCGGCGTGCGGCACCGGGGCCGCGGCCGCCTGGGCCGCCTCGGCCGCCGAAGCCACCAAAGAGGTCTTGGCAGGCCTCAAGGGCGTCTTGCACCGCCTGGTCATCGAAATCGAGACCTTCCTCGCCAAATGGGCCGCCGCCGCCGCCGCCGCCGCGCCCGAAGTTGGAGAAGTCTGGATCGGGGAATTCAGAGAGGTTGCCGCGGTTTGGATCGCGCATGCATGCCGCGAACTCGACGAGCCGGTCTTCGATCTCCGATCTGTCAACGCTGCCCCGCCCGAAGGCGAAACCTTCAAGGTGCTCCTGGCACGCTTCAAAGGCGTTCCTCAGCGTCTGTCGGTCGATATCCCCAAATGCTCCAGGGCCGCCCCCGCGGAACTCGAGGGATCCATCGGCGTTGAAGCCCGGATCCTCGAAATCTTCGACGCCGCTGTCACGCATGCATTGGGCAAACGCCAGGATGGACTCCTCACCCGAAGGCTCGGCAGCGATGTTCGTTTCCTCGCCGACGCCGCCGTCGCTTGGCTCATCAAGGGAAGCAACACCATCGCCCCCGGAGCCTCCACAGGCGGCGAGAACAACAGCGAGCGCCACAACGGCTACCAGCGGTCTGTACATCGAGACTCCTCGGGTGAAGGTGACAGCTCGCATTCAACCAAACGTAGATATGGCATCGATGAGAGCAGGTTAAGGAAGCCCTGAGAATGCGATCACGTCCAAATGGGGGTGCCGCGAGGCAATCTTGCCTTGGCCGGTCGATGGGCTTTCTCGATGTGGCAGAATCCGTTGATGAAATTCATCATCGGCCTGCTCATCGGCGGCGGCATCGGCTACATCCTCGGGACCCGCGACGGGCGCGAGCGCTTCGACGAGATGGTCACAGGCCTCCAGAACCTCGTCGGCGAGGAGGTAGTCCAGCAGATGACCGACTTCCTCGATCAGCGAACGGCGGATGTCAGAAAAGCGGCGGCCGAAGGTTTGGACACCGCCGCCGACATCATCGAGGACCGCACGGCAGGCAACGGAAGCGCCACCGCCGACTAGCAGGGTGCTGAGGATTCCTCCGGCGGGTGGCCACATGGTGTGTAGTCGGGGCTTGGTTTTCGGTCGTACGTGTCTGGAGTCACTCACAGTGAGCGTCCAAGCACGTACGACGAGGGTTGGTTAGGCCCCTTCCAGATAGCCCTCGAGCTTGCGGGCCCTGGCCGGCTGGCGCAGCTTTGCCAGTGCCTTGGTCTCGATCTGGCGGATCCGCTCCCTGGTCACGCTGAAGTGGACGCCCACCTCTTCGAGCGTCCTCACCTTGCCATCTGCCAACCCGAAACGCATCACGAGCACGTCGCGTTCGCGCTCGTTGAGGCTCTCCAGCGTGAGACTCAGGTAGTCCTGGAGCAGCCTGAACGACGCCACCTCGACCGGAATCTCGGCGTCGGTGTCCTCGACGAAGTCGCCGAGGGTGGAATCGTCCTCATCGCTGAGCGGCGTTTCCAGCGACAGCGGATCCTGGGCGATGCGCTTGAGTTCGGTGACCTTCTCCGGAGCGAGCTCCAGCTCCTCTGCGATCTCCTCGATCGTCGGATCGCGTCCGAGTTCCTGCACGAGCACACGCTGCGCCCTAGCAAGCTTGTTGATCGTCTCCACCATGTGGACGGGAACCCGGATCGTGCGCGCCTGGTCGGCGAGGGCTCTGGTGACGGCTTGGCGGATCCACCACGTAGCGTAGGTGGAGAACTTGAACCCCTTCCGGTAGTCGAACTTCTCGACGGCTCGGATCAGACCAAGGTTTCCTTCCTGAATCAGGTCGAGCAGAACAAGGCCGCGCCCTACGTACTTTTTGGCGATGGAAACAACGAGGCGAAGGTTGGCCTCGACGAGCCGCTTGCGAGCCCGGTCCGCCTGGCGCACAGATCGTTCCAGGATCAGCCGCTCATCGGCCGGCAGCAGATCCACGATGTCCAGCTTCTCGTCGGCACGGGTGCCGGCCTCGGCCTGCATCGCCAGCTCAACCTCTTGCTGAGGCGTGAGCAACGGGAAGCGTCCGATCTCCTGGAGGTACATCCGCACCGGGTCGGAGACATGGACGAGCTCGTCGCTGGACAGGGCGGTGGCGGCTAGGGCATCGTCGCTGTCCTCTCGGATCGTGATCTTGGCCTCGCGCAGGGCGACGAACACCGCGTCGAAACCGTCGGAGGGAGCGTCGGCATCTTCCAGTTCCTGGAGCACCTCTGACATCACGAGGAACCCGCGCTGCTTGCCGCGGGCGACCAGCTCGTCGTAGACCGTCCTGCAGGTCTCGTTCATTCCCTGCTCCGAAGCTCTCTGCGTTGCTGCTCTAACGCTATCAACGATTGGAACCTGTCTGAATACCCCTGTGGATCGGCGTCGGGGTCGGTGCCGGCCAGCTCGGTGCGCATGGTTTCGATTCGGCGTTCCACCCCCGACAGCTTGAGCCTTTTGACGACTTGGGTGGCGTCGGGCAGCGGCCGATCGTCGATGGCCAGGCGACGCAATAATTCGTGTTCCTCGGTGTCCGTGCTGCCGAGGATCGCTCCGAGGTCCGGTGTGGCACCGGGATCGAGGGCGCCCACCGCAGGCCCGATGACGGCATACGATCTCCGGTGCAGCTCTCGCCCGAACATGTCGACGCCAGGGTCGAGGCTGCGGATTTCTGAATCGTTGGCGAGGAGAAGACGCAGGAGCTCGCGTTCGGCCAGGTCAGCGGCGCTCATGCGTTCGATCACCGCCGCCTCGGGCGGGGCACCCTGACCGCTGGTACGTCGCCGAATCGATGAATCGACAACGTCCAGGTCGACGCCGGTGCGCCGGGACACCAGCACCGCGTACTCGTGCCTGACCACCGGATCGGGATGAAGCGTGATGAGTCGGACGGCGGTGCCGACCGCCCGCGCCCTCGCCTCCGGCTCGGTGAGGTCGAATCCAGCCAACTCGCGCTCGATCCGGAACTGAAGCAGAGGCACCGAATCGGCGACCGCCTTCTCCACCGTCGTCGCATCCCCATCCGAGACCAGGTCTGCGGGGTCGCGGCCGGGTGGAAGAACGGCGACTCGCAGGTCGAGATCGCCAGGCACCGATCGGTCGAACCCGCGGTCGGCGGCGCCAGCCCCGGCCTCGTCGGCATCGAAGGCGAGCACGACCCTGTTGGAGAACCGGCGCAGCAAGTCGAGATGGTCCTCCCCAAGGGCGGTTCCGCAGGTGGCCACCGCGACGGGCAGCCCGGCAATGTGCATGGCGATCACGTCGGTGTACCCCTCGACAACCACCGACTCGTCAGAGCGCACGATCTCCGACTTGGCCCAGTTGAGGCCATAGAGGAGCCGTGATTTGTGATAGATCGGCGTCTCCGGCGAGTTGAGGTACTTTGGCCCGTCGCCGTCGAGCCTACGGGCGCCGAAGCCGACGGCGTCGCCGCGCACGTCGTAGATCGGAAACATCAGCCTATCCCGAAAGCGGTCGACCAGGTTTCCCCGCTTCGACCTCGAGGCCAGGCCGGCGCCGAGCATCGCCTCATCGTTGATCCCGGCCTCCCTCAGATGCGTTACCAGCAGATCCCACTGAGACGGGGAATATCCGATGACGAACCGGTCCACGATATCTGCCTCGTAGCCACGGCTACGCAGGTAGCCCCTGGCGTGGCCGGCGTCGTCGGAAGACTTGAGCCGGTCGTGATAGAAGGTGGCGGCGCGGTCGACAGCGTCGACCAGCCGCTCCCTGCGGTCCCTGCGCTTGGCGGCGTCCGGATCCTGGGTGAGGGTGACTCCGGCTCGCCTCGCCAGCAGCTCCAGGGCATCGGAGAATCCGACGTTCTGTGTTTCCTGGACCCAACCGAAGATATCGCCGCTCCTCCCGCAACCGAAGCAGTGATACAGGCCACGGGCGCCGTCGATCGAAAGCGATGGGGTTTTCTCCTGGTGAAAGGGACAGATGGCCATCACCGAGCGTCCCGACCGCCGCACCTTGGTGATCTCCTGGGCCAGCTCGACGAGATCGGTCCGCTCCCGGACCCGGTCGATATCTTCTCTGTCGTACGCCATGGCGTCCTCAGCGTAGGACGTGGCGCCCAGCGTCCGGACGACGCTCCCAGTCAGGGAGACAGCGGAGGGTGAACGTAAACTGCCGCGATGTTGGGAATCGAGGGCTTCGAGCTGTTCATCCCGGCATCGTCCTGGCCCTCGGCGTCGGCATGGTGGGTAGAGCCCGGATGCGAGCGACCAGACAACGGTGGACCGAGGCAGCCAATCTCCTCGGCTTCGCCAAGGTGCGGAGCGGGTTCCGTCCAAGGATCTCGGGCCGCGACGGCCAGGTGCGAGCGACCATCGACGTGTACAGCAAGAGCACAGGGCAGAGTCAATCCACCTACACCCGATACCGGATCAAGTTTCACCCGATCGGTCTCGGCCTGCGCCTATCGAGACAGACCGGCTGGCACGGCGTGCTCAAGGTGTTCGGCGCTCAAGATATCGAAGTCGGAGACCCGACCTTCGACGCCACTTTCGTGATCAAAGGCAAGAGCACGGAAGCGGTACGCCGGTTCCTGACCGCAGGTCGGATGATGTCGCTCAACCGACTCCTTGCCGTACATCCGGGCATCGTCGTCACCGACGACGAGCTCATTCTGGAGAGCCCGGGTGTGGAGCGCGACGTGGAAACGATCGTGTCCACGGTGCGGCGCATGATGTCCGCCGCCAACATCCTGGCCGACGACGCCGCTGCCGCCGAACTCGAACCGATCGTCGAACGCAGGATGCGGGGAGATGTCGAAGCGCCTCTCGATTCCGCACCCGTCGAGACCGATGCCGCCCACATCGAACGTGCCTTGCTCGCGGGCGAAGACCTGGAGCTCTCCGGTCTCCGCGAGCAGGCACGCCAGGTCTTCGCCGCCCTCGAAAGCCAACTCCCTGCCGATCCCGAGATCGCCGGCTGGGCGGAGTACGTAACGGAGCCTGCCTCCGTAGCTTCGCTGCCGACCGACGCCGACCGGGATCCCTTCGCGCTCGCAACTCGCCTGTTCGGAGACAATCAGCTCAGCTTCCAGGTGGCGGCGATCTTCGACCAGCACTATCGGAGCCTTCAGGTGGAGTGGTTCGGGACGGTGCGGCGATCAGGCGGGCTGAGCAATTCCAAGGCGTTCGAAGGGGGTCCGCATTCGATTCTGGTCGTCGATGTCGCCTCGATCGAAAACGATCTCTACGGCAACTCCACCGTCGATGCAATCGTTGCCTTCTCGGCAGACGCTGAGCTTCCCGAGCGCGGCGAGCCCGTGCGCTTCAGCGGCAGGCTGATCGCCGTCGACGGGCTCACCAGGAACCTGTACGTTGCGGACGGCCGACTCAGCTAGGCAACGGCAACCTCCTCAACGGTGACGCCCAGCTCAGCTCGGGAGGCGCTCGGTGAGGTACTCGATGAGCTTGCTTATCGGGATCCGGTCCTGGTCCATCGTGTCCCGGTCCCGCACCGTCACCTCGTTGTCGTCGAGGGTGTCGAAGTCAACGGTCACCGCATACGGGGTGCCGATCTCGTCCTGTCGCCGATAGCGCCGCCCGATGGACTGGGTGACATCGACCTCAATCGCCCAAAAGGGGCGGAGCAGGTCGGCGACCTCGTCGACCACTTCGGTGAGTACATCCTTTTTCGATAGCGGGAGCAACGCCACCTTGATCGGGGACAGCCTGGGATCGAGCCGGAGAACGGTTCGCTTCTCCCCGCGTACCTCCTCCTCGTGGTAGGCGTCGAGAAGAAATGCCAGCGTGGCGCGGTTGGCGCCTGCCGCCGGTTCCACGACATGAGGGATGAACCGCTCTTCGGTCTCAGGATCGAAATACGAAAGATCCTCGCCTGAGTACTCGGCATGGGCCTTGAGGTCGAAATCGGTGCGGTTGGCAATGCCTTCCAGCTCGTCCCACCCCCAGGGAAACCTGTAGTCGATATCGTAGGTCCGGGCCGCGTAATGGGACAGCTCGTCGGCATCGTTCTCGCGGAACTGCAGATTCTCCTCTCGTATCCCCAGTTCGATATACCAACGCTTCCGCTCCTCCACCCAGTAGTCGAACCAGCGGTCGGACTCGTCTGGGCGGCAGAAGTACTCCATCTCCATCTGCTCGAACTCCCTGGTCCGGAAGATGAATTTCTCAGGGGTGATCTCGTTGCGGAACGACTTGCCGATCTGGGCGATTCCGAATGGGAGCCGCTTGCGGGCGGTCCTCTGCACGTTCTCGAAGTTGATGAAGATGCCCTGCGCCGTCTCCGGGCGCAGATACACCGTGTTTTCCTCTGACTCGACCGGCCCCATGTTGGTGCGAAACATGAGTTGGAATTCCCTCGGTTCGGTGAAGCTGTCCTTGCTCCCACACTCCGGGCAAAGGTGGGGGTCGTCGAGCTTGTCGAGCCGGAATCGGTTGTGACACACCTGACATTCGACCAGCGGATCGGAAAAGCCGGCGAGGTGTCCGGAAGCCACCCACACTTGCGAGGACTGGATGACCGCACTGTCGATCCCAACGACGTCGTCGCGCTGGCGGACCATGGTGCGCCACCACTCCTCCTTCACGTTACGAAGCAGCTCCACCCCGAGCGGCCCATAGTCATAGGCGGAGCGGAGACCCCCGTAGATCTCAGAGGACTGGAAAACGAAACCTCGCTTCTTGGCGAGGTTGACAATGGTGTCGAGGTCGGGAGGCATTGACGCCCTTTCAGGGCTGCGAGCGTGAGATGGTACCGGGGACGGTGGATCAGTAGCGCAGTAGCGCAGTAGCGAAGGCAGACACTGATCTACTGATCTACTGATCTACTTCGCCGAGGCTGTCTACCGCTCCGCCGTACCTCCTATCCCTGCCCTGGTACTCGGCGATGCATCTGGCCAGCTCGTCGCGGTCGAAATCCGGCCATAACACCGGGGTGAACACGAGCTCGGAATACGCCGCCTGCCACACCAGGAAGTTGGAGGTCCGATACTCACCCGAGGTTCGGATGATGAGATCGGGATCGGGCATCTCCGGCAGGTACATCCTCCTGGCCACGGTCTCGATGTTGACCGCAGCGGGGTCGAGGTCGTCGGCAGCGGCCTCGATCGCGATCCGTCGCGCTGCCTTTGCGATCTCGGCCCGCCCGCCGTAGTTGAAGGCGTAGACCATGTTGAGCGTTCGGTTGTCCTTGGTCAGTTCCTCTGCTGCGGTCATGCGCGATCGCACCGGATCGGGAACTCTCGGATCGTCACGGTCCCCGATGAACAGAAGCCGCACCCCCATCTCATGCAATTCGTCCCTGCGCCTCTCCAACAGGTCGACGTTGAACTGCATGAGGAACTCCACCTCGTCCGGATGGCGCGACCAGTTCTCCGTGGAAAACGTATAAACGGTGAGCCATTCGAGCCCGAGGTCGAGGGCACCCTCTATGACGTCGAACAGCGCGGGCTCCCCTGCTGCGTGGCCTGCGGTGCGATGCAAGCCTCTGGCGTTGGCCCAGCGGCCGTTGCCGTCCATGATGATCCCGACGTGGCGGGGAATGGCGTCGCGGTCGAGGTCAGCCATCGAGGACGGCAAGCGAGGCCAGCCGCCGTTCCATGTGGTATTCAACGAAACGGCGGGTCACTCCGATGGCCTCCCTGCTCAACGCCTCGTCTGGGTCGGGAAGCTGGGACAGGTCGGCCTCGGCGACCACGGCGAGGTAGTCGGTCAGCCCAGGGCGAAGCGCATACGAGCCCGCGGCGCGGCACCGCTCACACACCACCCCCCCTGCGGCAAAGCTGAAGCGGTGGAGATCGTCGGTCTTGCCGCAACTGGCGCAGTAGTCGAGCGCCGGCGCCACGCCGATGATGTCAGCCGCCTTGAGCAGATACGACGTGACCAGGTCGGGGTGGAGATCGCCATGGTCGAGGACCCGCAGCCCGCGTTGCAGCAGCAGGAACAGGCGGTGGGTGGGCTCGTTCTCCTGAGCGACCAGATCGGCCACCTCGACCATGGTGCCGGCGGCTACCACCCGGTCGAGATCGGAACGAAGCCCGGTGAAGGCTTCGATGATCGACGCCTGCGTGATCGTGTCCAGGTTCTTGCCCTCGTAGAGGATGAGGTCGACGTGGGTGAAGGGCTCGAGGCGGCCTCCGAACCGGCTCTTGGTCTTCCTGACACCCTTGGCGACCGTGCGCAGCTTCCCCC
Source organism: Acidobacteriota bacterium (assembly GCA_022566415.1). Classification (GTDB taxonomy): domain Bacteria; phylum Actinomycetota; class Acidimicrobiia; order Spongiisociales; family UBA5794; genus JACZST01. Next base: position 7,920 of record JADFIY010000036.1, on the reverse strand, counting down.
GGTTGGGGCTCAGCAACACCACGATGCGGTCCGCCTCCCCGAACGGGTACCCTCGCAACACGATCCCCTGATCGCGGTACAACGCCATGAGTGGAGGGTACAGCCGGCGGTCCGGGTAGCCGTGAACCAAGACCTCCCCCCTGAAACGGATCGCAGTGTCCTGCGCGGAGTGAACTACTCCACAAAAGCGCAGGCGTCCAAGGCAACCCGCAGTTCGTCTCGATCGATGGCACTGTCTGCGCCTATGAAGACCAGATCGGTTCTCGGGGAACGGTCCGCAATCCGGGGGCTGAACGACGACGGCTCAGAACCCCAACCGATCCAGGGCGTGGTCGAGCCGCTGCCAATCCTTTTCCACCTTCACCCTCAGATCGAGGAACACCTTGGCACCAAACAGCCGCTCCAGCTCTGGTCGCGCCTCGCTGCCGACGGCCTTGGCCAGCTCGCCGCCCTTGCCGATCACGATCCCCTTCTGCGACTCCCGTTCCACGTAGACGGTGGCCGGCACCACCACCACCCCGTCGTCACGGGTCTCGATGTCCCCGACTACAACGGCGACCGAATGCGGAAGCTCTTCTCGCAATCGCGACAGGTACTTCTCGCGCACCAACTCGGCGGCGAGAAACTGATCCGGCTGGTCGGTGTGCATTTCAGGTGGGAAGAAGAACGGGCCGTCCGGCAGCAGGGTGACCAACTCCCGCACCACCCGATCGAGCCCGTCGTCCTTCAGCGCGGAGATCGGGACATAGGCATCGAAGTCCCACTCACCGGCTTCGCCGAGCTGAACGATCGTCTGCTCGTGGCTGGCGGCGTCGACCTTGTTCACCGCAACCACCACCGGAGCTCCGGACTGGAGCAACCGCTCTGCTATCCGCCGATCCCCCGGCCCGATCCGCTGGGTAGCGTCGAGAACGAACAGGACCGCATCAGCCTCTGCGATCGATCCATCGACCAGCGTGTTCAGCCTGGCGCCGAGCGTGGTTCGTGGCTTGTGGAAACCGGGCGTGTCGACGAAAACGAGTTGCGCCTCATCGGTGGTGAGCACGCCGCGGATGGTGTTGCGTGTGGTCTGAGGGCGGGCGGAGGTGATGGCCACTTTCTCCCCAACCAGGCTATTGACCAGCGTGGACTTGCCGACGTTTGGCCGGCCTACGACCGGGACGAACCCGGATGCACTCATCGACGGGCCACGCGCACCATGGCCACCCGCCGCCCCTGAACCTGTTCGGCGGTGAGCAACAGGTCGTCGTACTCGAACGACTCCCCGGTCTTGGGAACCCTGCCGGCGAGGCCGAGGATGAGCCCGCCGACTGTGTCCCAGTCGGCGTCTGGAAACTCGGTACCGAGGGCACTTGCCAGGTCGTCGACATCGAGCCTGGCGTCGACCAGAAGCCCACCCTCTTCGAGGGGGATGACCATCGGTTCCTCGGTGTCGTATTCGTCGACGATCTCACCGACGATCTCCTCGAGCAGGTCCTCGATGGTTACCAGCCCGGCCGTTCCACCAAACTCGTCGACCACGATCGCCAGATGGCGCTGGTTGGCCTGCATCTCGCGTAACAGGTCGGCGATCGGTTTGGTTTCCGGGACGAAGTAAGGGTCGTGTGCGATCTCCAGGCACGGTCGCGGCGGAGAGTGTTGGTCGTAGAGCTCGAGCAGGTCCCTGGCGTAAAGGATCCCGACGATATCGTCGACGTTCTCGCCGGTGAGGGGAACACGAGATCGGCCGGCTTCCAACACCAGGTCCACCGCCTCGTCGGTCGAGGCCGACGCCGGGAGCGTCACCATGTCGGTGCGCGGCATCATGACTTCGCGAACGATGGTCTCGCCGAACTCGATGATCGATGAGATCAGCTCGAGTTCCCCGTCGTTGTCGTTGGTCGCGTCGTCAGCCTCCTGCTCGTCCTCGTCGGAGACGAGGTCGTTGGCAGCATCCCCGAGGCGTATCGATACGGCGAGAAGGGGCGCCAGTCGATACGCCAGGCTGCTCGACCGGCTGCGTCCGATCGTGCGCGGGACGAGGTCGGTGACGATCACAAGCACGACGGCCATCACCAGAACGACCAGGGCGAGCCACCAGCCGGAGGCCAAGCTGGACACGGCCCAGGTCAGCGGGATGACGGCGAGCACGAGCAGACCGGTCAGCACCGGAGCGAGGGCAGGCTGAATCCTGGCGCGAAGCTGGAGGAGATCGGCAACTGCCGCTGCCCGCTCATTCCCCTCGGCGGCGTCGTGCAGCGCATCAGCGCGAGACGTTCTGACCAACGCCGCGCCGGCGGCCCGCAGCGTTGAGGTCACCAGCAGCAGGATCGCCGACACGAGAAACGCGAGGGGGATCACGCCCTCACCTTACCGATGAGGCTCAATAGCTCTTCCTCTCGCCTCTCCATGGCGACCGCGTCCGCTTCCGCGACGTGGTCCCAACCGAGCAGATGCAGAATGCCGTGGACGACCATCAGCGCCAGCTCGTCTTCGAACGCAACGGAGTCCCTGTCGGCGTTTGATCGCACCATCGAAGGGGCGATGACCACATCACCGATCTCGACGGGGGGGCCATCGAAGGCTTTGCGCGGCGGCATGCCGGGAGCAGCGTCCTCGATGGGAAAGGACAACACGTCGGTTGGGCCGGTTTTCCCCATGTGCTCCCTGTTGAGCGAGGCGATCGTCTCTTCGTCGACCAGCGTGATAGAAACGCCGGTACCGGTATCGAGACCTTCTGCGATCATCACGACCTCGGCCAGGCGCACCAATTCATCGGGTATCACCGGCTCATCCTGTTCGTCACCGAAAACGACGATCACTCGTCGGCCTCGCTCGAGGCGGTTACTGCGACCTCGGAGAGGCTGGGAGGCCTACTCGCCTCCACCGCTTTTGGGCCGGGGAAACCCGGGTACGGTACGCGGGCGTGGTAATAACCCATCAGGGCAAAGACCAGTTCAGCCTTGATCGTGGTGAGGTCACCAAAGGTCAGGGCGGAATCCTCGAGCTGGCCATCATCGACCTTTTCAGCGACCACAGTGCTGACGACGTTCTGCAGCCCATCCGCAGTCGGGTCCTCCTCCTGGGAATAAGCACGCGCCGCCGCCTCCACCGAGTCGGAGAGCATCACGATCGCCATCTCCTTCGCCTGCGGCTTGACCCCGAAGTGCCGAAACAAGGCGGGGTCGATGTCGGGATCGGTCTCCCGAGCCCTGTGATAGAAGTACCGCATCAGGCTCGTCCCATGGTGCATCCGTATACCGTCGGCAACATCGCGAGGGATTCTGTACCGCTTTGCCAGCCGCAACCCCTCGCCGACGTGGGAGCGGATGATCTGAGCCGATTCCACCGGTGCGATCGAGTCGTGCGGGTTGGAGACACCGAATTGGTTCTCTGCGAAGTACTGAGGTGCCTCCGTCTTCCCCAGATCGTGGTACCACGCCGCCGCTTGGGCCAGCAATGGGTCGGCGTCTATGGCGCGGGCCGCCCGACCGGCGAGAGCACCAACCAGCATCGAATGGTTGAACGTGCCGGGCGCCTGCTCCTCGATGAGGCGCAGCGCTGGGTGATTCCTGTCGAGGAGATCGAGCAGCCCAAGGGAGGTCGTGATCCCGAAGGCGTTTTCAAAGAACGAGACCAGGCCGAGCGAGACCAGACCGGCGACGAGGGCGCCGATGAAGGCCCATAGCGCGGCGAGGCCTGGGCTTGGCATGTCCACGAAGAGCCACTCGGTTGCAGCAGCCACCGGCGCCACGGTGACCGCGGTGAGCAGAACCGCCACCCGTAGCTGGCGGCGCGACGACACCCGCGACACGAACGCGACGGGGATCACCGTGGCAATCGCGGCGAACACGGTGAACGCCAGGTCGAGGGTGGAGATGGCGGTGAACCCGGCCATCGGGATCGCCATCAGCACCGCGGTCCTCGGATCGAACAGAATGGCCGCGATGAACCCGATGGCAACCGCGGGAAGTATGTAGCCGAGGGCATGATTCGGTTCCGCAAGGAGCTCGGGCAGCCGGGAGAACAAGGCGGCGAGGATGAGCAGGATGGAGAACAGAGCCATGTATCGGGGCTCGGTCCATTCGGTGGGAGCGATCCGCCATAGGAAAAAGGCGGCGAGCAGTACCGCGATTACCCCGAGCAGGGCCATCGCCCACGGGGAGGTTCCGGGAGCTACCTCAGGCTCGTAGAGCTGGAGTGCTCGCAGGGCTTCGAAGTGGACGCTGCTGATCGGCTCCCCGACCTCGACGATGGTATCTCCCGCTCGGTAGGTGACGTAGACCGGCTCCACCTCATCGGCGGCCGCGTCCTTCGCCTCGGTGGTGGCGTCGTTGTCGACGCGCAGGTTGGCCTGCAGACTGAACCCGACGAGCTGGGTAATCGCCTCACGGGCCACCGTCTGCTCCTCGTCGGGCAGGCCGATGACAAAGATCGGCGGACGTGTCAGCGGGCTCAGATAAAAGTCCTGGCGCTCGGTGAGGTCCCTCGGCTTTATCCCTCGACCCAGCTCGTCTTCGAGTAGCTCGAGGCTTTGCTGCTCAACCTCGGGAAACACGGCCTCCTCGCCTCGTTCCACGCGGTCCAGGTCGCTGTTGTACAACGCGACAAACGATGGGATAGGGGCAAGCAGCGTCGAATGGCGCAGCTCGAGAAGCCGGATCTGCTCCTCTAACGGGCGCCGTGGCAGCAAGGTTGTCGTCGTCGTCGACGGAGCGGTGGTGCCGGTCGCTTCCGTGGTCGATGTCGAGTCGTCGGGCCCGGTCGTTGGCGTCGTCGTATCGGGAGGCACGGTGGTGGTCGCCGGCTCCGGCGGCAGCAGGTCGTGAGCCCCCTCGCGCAGATCGGTGAAGAAGGAGTTGACGTTCCGGATCACGGTGAACGTGGCATCGCTGTCGTCGGAGTACACGGTGGGGACGTTGGCCCTGGCGTCGTCGCGCGCCGCCTGCGTCGCATCCACGTCTTCGATGGGGTCCGTCGACCGGTCGGCGATGAAGGTCTCAGGGGCCGGCTGGCCCGGGGCCACTTCCGGCGGGACCTCTGCTCCGGTATCCCTACCCGCCACCAGGATGACGGCGACTATGACCATCGTCGCGGCAAGGATCAAGGTGTTGATTACGGCGTTTTTCGACATGTCAGTCGCTTTCTTCGAAGCGGCTGTACGCCTTGACGATCGCGGCCACGATCCGATGCCGCACCACATCGTCTGCGGTCAGCTCCTCGAAGGCGATCCCATCGATTCCCGGCAGAACATCGGAGACGATCTTGAGCCCCGATCCCCTGGCTTCGTCCAGATCGACCTGGGTAACGTCGCCGGTGACGATCATCTTCGAGTTGAAGCCGAGCCGGGTGAGGAACATCTTCATCTGCTCGGGGGTGGTGTTTTGGGCCTCGTCGAGCACGACAAAAGCGTCGTTGAGGGTGCGGCCGCGCATGTAGGCGAGCGGGGCGATCTCGATCGTCCCTCGTTCGATCAAGCGGGCCGTTTCCTCCGGCCCCAGCATCTCGAACAGGGCGTCGTAGAGCGGCCGCAGATACGGATCGACCTTGGCGTTCAGATCACCCGGCAGGAACCCGAGGCGCTCCCCGGCCTCGACGGCGGGACGGCTGAGGACGATGCGCTTCACCAGCCCGGACGTCAAGGACTCGATGGCGCACGCCATGGCCAAATAGGTCTTGCCCGTGCCTGCGGGCCCGATCGCGAATACCAGTGTGTTGTCCCTGATCGCATCGACGTAACGTTTCTGGCCGAGGGTCTTGGGGCGTACGTGGCGGCCTCGGCCGACGGCGATGGACTCGGTGAACACACCGGAGGGGCTTGGCACGTCCTTTCTCACAAGCTCGATCACTCGGGAGACGCGGTCGGCGTCGAGCTGCTGGCCCTCTTGGACAATGATCAGCATTTCCTCGAGCACGGTGCGGGCCGCCTCGGCATCGCGTTGCGGACCGGAGATCGTGATCTCGTTGCCGCGTACGACGATGCGAGCCAGGGGAAACCCGGCCTCTACGCCGCGCAGATGTTCGTCGCGTTCGCCGAGCAGATCCACCATCAGGTGGTTGCTTGGTACGCGAATCTGTACATCAGTAGCGGTGCTGGTCACAGGGGGACTCCATCACGGGGGGAAATCCGAAGGTGAACGCGAAAGCCCATCGGGAGATGGTGAGTATATCGGTGACGCCCGTCAATCTATATAGCGCTATGACAGCCGAGAGGCTCAGCGGATTGGCCACGATCTCATCCGGGTCCGACGAGCCGTTCGCTGAACCGGGGTCCGAGGAGGCGGCGGCCAAGAGCGGGAAATGGCCCATTTCTGTCGAGACGACCAGTCATCTATTGGTGCGCGCTCTAGGCACCGCGTCGACGCCGGCCGATCAGTTACGCCCGGTCGCCCCGTTAGAGGGTGGTCGGAGTCTCATCTTCCTCGGTCGCCTGTACCTCGGCGAGGGTGGCGGAAAACCCCGCTTCAGAGCCGATGAGCCGGGACAGCACCCTGAGGTCGTCACGACGCACGGTCAGCACACGGCCGTTGAAATCCTGGCGCTCGACCTGGATCGCGCTCAGGAAGCGCTCGAGGACCTCACTCTCTGCGCCACCTATGTCGTCCAGGCGGGTGAGATCGATGGTGATGTGCTCCGGTGACGATGCCTTCGCTCTCTGCCGCGGATCCGGCGGCAGCAGCTGGGCGGAGGGCACGTCGTAATGCCCGGCGAGGCGGTGGAGACGAGGAACGGACAAGCTGCGTTCACCTCGCTCGTAGGCACCGAGAACCGCCGCCTTGAACTCGCCATCGGTGAGCCTCTGTACTTCCTGGAGCGAGAATCCGCGCTGGCGGCGGATCGACCGCAGACGACGACCCACAAGCTCGTTATATGTCGGCACGGATAACCTCCTACACACCACAGAGCGCACTGCCCTGAACGCTCTCAGTAGCAGTGTACCGAACATCACCGCCTGTGTGCAACAACTGCGCCCAAGAGGCTCCGCAACAAGGCGCGATCCGGTCACGGTCGCCATCGCCATCGAGCCGGAGCGTCAGGCCGACTGGGAGGGCGCGCTGCGCCCCGAGACGGGCGTGCTTCTGCTCGAGATTCCGACCAACCCCACGCTTCGTGTGTTCGACCCCCGACCGCCGGCGGGAATCGCGCGGGATCGGGGTATCCTCTTCGCCGTGGATGCCACGTTCTCCTCTCCCGTCAACGTGAGCTTTGCGGAGATCGGGGCGGGGGCGGTCATCCACAGCGCTACGAAGTACCTCGGAGGGCATTCGGACCTCATCGCGGGCGTGGTCTCGGGCTCACGGGAGCTGGTCGCCCGGATCCAAGGTCTCATGAAGATCTACGGACCGGCGCCCGACCCTCACATGGCGTGGCTGTTGGATCGGGGGCTCAAGACGCTGGAGATGCGTGTGGAGCGCCAGAATGCGAATGCCATGGCGTTGGCCAGGTGGTTCAGGGACCGTGACGAGGTGGCGGTCGTACACTATCCCGGACTGCCGGATCACCCCGACCACGCCGTGGCTGCCAGCGTCATGAGCGGGTTCGGGGGAATGCTGTCCATCGTGTTGAGAGGGGGCCCCTCGGCCGCGGACTCGTTTACGGGGGCGCTCGGGCTGGCTCTGGTCGCCCCGAGCCTCGGGGGTGTCGAGACGCTGATCTCACAGCCGCGCTACACCTCGCACATCCACCAGAGCAGGAAGGACAGGGAGGCCTTGGGTATTCCCGATGGATTCGTTCGGATCTCGGTCGGAATCGAAGACGTGCGGGATCTTCAGAGGGACTTCGGCCAGGCCTTGGAGGCTGTGCCGGCCGGCGGCTGATCGGCACGAGCGCTGTCTCGGTGCCTTGGCGGAGCTCCGAGCTTCCCTCGACCGAAACTTCTGGCTTCCGGCGGCGTACTCTCACACGTGAGAATTGGGCTCCGCCAAGCAATCCGAGTGGGGA
>JADFIY010000035.1 GCA_022566415.1 Acidobacteriota bacterium | reverse complement strand
CCTGGCAACGGGGCTCCAACGAGAACACCAACGGCCTGCTGCGTCGGTACTTCCCCAAAGGCACCGACATGTCTCTACTCACCCAGGCCGACCTCGACGACGCGGCACGGTCGCTCAACGGACGGCCTCGACAAACCCTCAACTGGATGACACCATCAGACAAGCTCGCCGAAGCGTTGCAATGACCCCCTGAAACCGCAGGCAATACCGGACGCTTCTGTAAGCGACACTCCGTGGTCAAACTCGCGTCATCGCGCGGATCGAGATGCTATTGGCGCAGGCAGGCCGCGCTTGAGATACTGAGAACGATTCTTGGGCCGGCTCTGGGCCGGCAGAGAACGCAAAACGACGCAAAACGACGACTGACGACGACAGGCGACATCCCATGCCACCATTGGGATTCTGCCGATTCGCTTGGTACGTATGACCCTCTGATCTTGACTGGCAGTCAAGGGGTCAGGGGTTCGAATCCCCTCAGCTCCACGAAGCAGAACCTTTTGACAGAAAAGGTTTCTGCCTCCTCGGTTGAGAGGAGAGAGGATGCCGGAAACGCCCCCTGATCACATTTCGATCACATTCGGCGCGGTCGAGGATTTTGAGAGGTTCAAGCTCCGGCGCAAAGCTGCGAGGATCGTCCCTCAACTTCTCGATCCGCTGAGCCGCGACCACGTGATCCGACACCTTGATGACTCCGACGATGTTGCCGTCTGGCGAGAGGCAGGTCGGATGACGGGCCGCCAGCTAGGGATTCATGTGAGAACCGGCCAGACGAGCTGCGGCTGCGCTGACAGAACCGGGGAGCACGTTTGGGTGGCGAACCTCGACGCTCCGGTGCCCGGAGACGGGATAGACGCTGCTGCTCTTAATCGTCTTACAGCTCTTGTCGACGGCCCGGAACAGGAGGGGTCCGACCGAAGTCGTCCACCATGGCTGCGACTCGTGCCGCAGCCTCCGCCTGCCGGCCCGGCAGCAGATGGCCGTACCGATCGAGCGTGAAGGACACGCTTGCGTGGCCGAGCCGAGTACTGATCGCCTTGAGGTCGGTGCCAGACGCGATCAGATGCGCGCAGTGCGTGTGGCGCCGGATCCGCTTTCGGGCGTCCACATACGGCATCGAGAGGGTTCGGATACAGCAATGGCCAGCAGGGGAGAGGGACTGCGGTTCCTGTCACGGCTATGTCGTACTCTGAGCGAGGAGGTGTAATCCGGTGTATGGCAACGAACCACCACAGCGGCTCAAGATCAGCGACCTGCTGCTGCTGGACGCCTGCGCGGCGTCGGGTGGTCCTCGTACCCAGATGTCCACCGTGCATCTTGATCGGTGGAAGGTCGTCTACGAGGCGATCGCCGAGTGGTACCGCAGCGATGATCCCGACGAGGTCGCGGTCGCGGCGATCGTAGATCGGATCATGGGGTGGATGGATCCGGTGCAACGACAGATCGCCGAGGACCTGTTCGCCACCTATCGCCAGCTGCTACCCAAACGTACAGACGAGGAGATTGACCTGGACCCGCCACCGAGCGAGGTGCCCGACGTCGCCACCAACGCGTCGCTTTCAGTGGCGACACAGTACGGCGTAGACAACGGCACTGAGCTCGAGGTCATCAAGTTGAAGACCGGTAGGGGAGTGTCTGATGAGGAGAAGGCAGTCCTCGTCGATGGAGCCGAGGACCCTTCGGTACGGTTCCTCGAAGTCCGCCTCCGTAACGGTGAAGTCGACGAGCTGGAGATGGCCCCCGAAATTCGTCGCGCCATCATCGAGCGTCTCTTCGCTATCCCCGGCCGTGTCCGTCAGTCAGGTAGCGCCGGCACTACACCCGGTCTTCACTGTTTCACTTGTTCAAGGCCGGCTCGCTGTGGGCAATACCCGACACTTGATGGACGCCAGTCCAACCCATCGTTCGGAGCAGGTCTCGCCCATCGGGCATCTCGAGCGCATCGTTGTCTTCCATGGCTCCTCGTCGTGTGTGATGACGGCCACGGTACCGAAGCGGGTGATCGAATGATGCCGGGGGGGAACGTGACACGGGCCGGCACGCGGGTGATCGAAACCCATCTGAACGACGGTACGGCCATCGTCAGCGGTGCCGTGGTTCCGGGTGCCGCCCTCACGCTACCGGAAAATGTTCAAGTGGCCAGCCGTCCCGTCTTACGCACTGGCCGCCGTCTTCTGGGTCTATTCCTGACCGGCTCTTCGTCGACAGCGGCGGGGTAGGGTGCGCCTCGTGACCGACATCGCTGTAGAGCAGGCTGGTGGCAGCACCTATCGCGTCACCGTGACCGACGGTGGATCAACGACCACCCACGAGGTAACGGTCGGTCCCGCAGAGGTCGAAGCACTTGGCGGCGCCACGCCGGAGTCGCTGATCGATGCATCCTTCCGCTTCCTGCTCGACCGCGAGCCAAAGGAGTCCATCCTGAGCCAGTTCGAACTGAGCGCGATCGGTCGCTACTTCTCGGATTATCCCGAGAAGATCGTCGACTATCTGTGACCAGCGAGCAGGCAGTGGTGGCCGCCAAGGTCTTTGCCGCCGAGGGCCTCACGCCCCATGCCTGGTCGAACGAAGCCGGGTACCGCTACGGGGAGCACTCCCACGATTTCCATAAGGTTTTGATCTGCATCCAGGGGTCGATCGCGTTTCATACGCCAAACGGCGACGTCGTGCTCCGATCCGGCGACCGGCTCGACCTTCCGCCGGGCACGAAACACAGCGCCACCGTTGGTGAGGCCGGGGTCACCTGCATGGAGGCACCGCGCTCGTAGGTTCGGCGAAACCCAGGGCAGCGGCAACAAACAGGGAGGATTCGGGACCAGCCGGAATCCGCTGGGCCTGACTGGCAGTCAAGGGGTCAGGGGTTCGAATCCCCTCAGCTCCACCACAGACAACCCTCACGCGTTATGGGTTTCCGTCTGCCTGGTTATGGATGCCAAGAGCGCCTGCTGACCACATTTCGACAACATCCGACACGGACGAGGATCTCGACGTGCTGTGCAGTCCCGGTTGATGATGGACACCGTGGCTCCGGTTGGTGTGTTCCAGGTGTAGGACGCGGTTCCGGTTGCTGGGCGACGGTGGTTCCGGCTCCTGTGTGACACCCTCCGGTTTCATCCTTGTGTGACAACGGTGCTTGTCGGAGGAGGACGGTGTGATGCTGGCGGAGTTGGGTGTTGTGGAGCAACGGTTTCAGGCGGTGTTGGAGGTGTTGGGCGGGGCGGCGGTGACCGATGTGGCGCGTCGTTATGGGGTGGCGCGCCAGACGGTGCATCGCTGGTTGCGCCGTTACGCAGAGTCGGGGGTTTCGGGCTTGGTGGATGAGTCGTCGAGGCCGCATACCTGTCCGCATCAGATGCCGGCACAGACCGAGGCGCGGGTGGTGGAGATGCGGTGGGCGCATCCGGGGTGGGGGCCACGCACCATCGCATATCACCTCGCTGAGGAGGCGGTGTCACCGGTGCCGTCGCGGTCGGCGATCTATCGGGCGTTGCTGCGCCACAACCTGGTGAACCGGAAACGTCGTCGCAAGCCGCGGTCGGCGTATAAGCGTTGGGAACGGTCCCGGGCGATGGAGTTGTGGCAGATGGACGTGATGGGCGGGGTCCGTCTCTCCGGTGACCGCGAGGCGAAGGTGGTGACCGGGATCGATGACCACTCGAGGTTCTGTGTCTCGGCGATGGTGGTGCCACGGGCAACCGCCAAGCCGGTGTGTGACGCGTTGGCCGCAGCGATGCGGTGTCATGGAGTACCGGATCAGATTCTGACCGATAACGGGAAGGTGTTCACCGGCCGGTTCGGGCCCGGTAATGGGGAGGTGTTGTTCGACCGGATCTTGCGGGAGAACGGGATCGATCACCTGTTGACCGCGCCCCGGTCGCCGACGACGACGGGGAAGGTGGAACGGTTCCACAAGACCCTCCGTGGCGAGTTCCTCACCGGCCGGGTGTTCGACAGCGTCGAGGAGGCTCAGGGTGAGTTGGATGGGTGGGTGGAGCATTACAACACCGCCAGGCCGCATCAAGGGATCGGGATGGTCCCGCCGATTCGTCGCTTCGAGCTGGTCGTCTCTGAGCCCTTCGAACCCGCTGCGGTGAGCGACGAGGAGCCGCCACCTCAGCCGGCGCCGACCGATGGTGGACGCCGGGTGACCCGCAAGGTGGGGGCGGGGGGTCGGATCAGCCTGGCCGGCCACAAGTATCACGTGGGACGCTGGCTCGCCGGGGAAACTGTCGACGTCACGATCCGGGACGGGCTTGTCGACGTGTCGCACCGTGACATCCTGGTGGTGTCGCATGCCCGCCAGCATCGGGTCGAGGACGAACCCGCGGTGTGGCAACGGGAGCCTCGAGCTCGTCCGGTGCGTCCCGAGACCGTGGGGGTGCCGGTCACCCGCAAGGTGGACTCGTCGGGGAGTATCAGCTTCGCTGCGGCCAACTATCGGGCCGGCAACGCCTTGCGGGGACAACAGGTCGAGGTACGGGTGGTGGGGGACACCGTGGAGATCTCCGCCGACGGTCGCATCATCCGCAGCCACCCCATCAAACACGACCCCGCCAAAGAACACGGCGCCTTCGCCAACCCCGACGGCAGGCCCCGCCGCATCAACGCCGCCTCCCAACCCGCGGCGAGTGTCGCGCAGGTACCGGAGCCAACCCGGAACACGGGTACCGAGACTTGACACCACTGATGGTGGGTTGATGTCGTCGGCTTCGTAGCCGATGGCGTGGTCGATTCGGGTCGGCATGGCTTCGAGCTCCTGAGCCTCGATGAGTGCTCGGATGCAGGCTCCGCTGCCGCCGACGTAGGTCCAGGAGAAGTCGATCTCGGTGGCGACACACCAGACTCGATCCTCGGGCCACCACAGGCTCGATCCTCTGGCCACCACTTTCTGCCAGTCGAGTTGTCCCGCTTGTGAGTCTGGAGAGGTCGCCGAACTTTGCCGCGTCTTGGGCCTATTCAACCTCGCCGAGGTATGCCCGCCGCAGGTCCTCGTTCGCCAGCAGCGAGTCTGCCGTGCCCGAGAGCACGATCTGGCCGGTTTGGAGCACATAGCCCCGGTCGGCAATGGATAGCGCCATGTTGGCGTTCTGCTCGACGACGAATACCGTGACGCCCTCTTCATTGATCTGTTTGATGATGTCGAAGTTCTGTTGAACGAGCAGCGGAGCCAAGCCCATCGACGGCTCGTCCATCAACAGCACCTTTGGCTTGGCCATCAGCGCCCGGCCCACGGCGACCATCTGCTGCTCTCCACCCGACAGGGTGCCCGCCTTCTGCCCAAGACGCTCCTTGATCCTCGGGAACATGTCGAAGATGTGCTCGTATTCGGGCTCGAGGTCGTCGTCGGGATCGCGAAGGTAGGCCCCGATTTCGAGGTTTTCCTTGACCGTCATCCGCGTGAAGAGGCGCCGGTTCTCCGGGACCATCGAGATGCCGCGTGACACGATGTCGGTGGTGGAATGCCCCGTGATGACACTCCCGTCGAGGAGGACCTCGCCGCTCGAAGGCATGGCCATGCCGAGAATCGTCTTCAGGGTCGTGGTCTTGCCCGAGGCGTTTCCTCCGAGCAGACACACCAACTCGCCCGGGTAGATGACGAGATCGACGTCCTTGAGCACGTGGACGGGGCCATAGTGCGTGTTGACCCCTTTGAACTCGAGGGCGGGCGTTGCGTCGCTCATCCGCCGTCCTGCGCGGACCTTCCCAGATAGGCCTCGACGACAAAGGGATCGTGCGACACATCGTCGTAGCTGCCCTCGGCGATCTTGATGCCGTGGTCGAGGACGACCACCCGATCCGACACATCACGGACCACGGGCATGGCGTGCTCGATCACCACGATCGTGTAGCCGCGCTCGTCGCGCATCTTCCTGATCAGGCCCGTCAGCTCCTCGGTCTCCTTTGGGTTCATGCCGGCCGTCGGCTCATCCAGGAGCAGGAGATCGGGCTTCGTGGCCATGGCTCGTGCGATCTCGAGGCGGCGCCGATTCGCATACGAGAGCACAAAAGCGGGCTGATCGTACCGGTATCCCGACAGACGGGTTCCGAAGAAGGACAACACCTCCTTGGCATCCTGGACGATCTCCTTTTCTTCCCGGCGGAATCCCGCGGTGTTGAGCAACGCGGCCCACACGCCCTTGTTCGTCCGGGTGTGGCTGGAGACCATGATGTTTTCCAGCACGGTCATGTTGGAGAAGAGCCGGACATTTTGGAACGTCCTGGCGATTCCCAGGTTGGTGATCTCGTTTGGTTCGAGACCGGCGAGGTTCTGACCCTCGAAGACGATGACGCCGTTATCTGACTGGATGAAACCGGAGATGATGTTGAAGAACGTCGTCTTGCCGGCTCCATTCGGCCCGATCACCGACACGATCTCGCCTTCGTCGATGTGGAAGTCCAAGCCGCCGAGGGCGCTCAGACCGCCGAAGTCCTTCTCCAATCCTGTGATCTGCAGCAGTGCCATTATTCCTCTGGCTCCAGGATGCGGATCTTCTGCTCGTCCTCACCCTTGTCACGCTCGGCCTGCTGTGCGAGCTGATCATCCTCGTTCTCGGCCTCGTCCCCTCCGGCCTGCTGCTTGAGCCAGGCATCCTGCAAGAACTCTTCCTGATGGAGCTCGCGCTGACGCCGCACGCTCGGCCAGAGACCCTCAGGCCGTTTCAGCATCATGAATACGAGGATCGCCCCGTAGAGCAGCAGCTTGTACTCGGCGACCTCGGCCAGCAGACCGGGTTGTGTCGGTCCCCCAAGCACACCGATGAGCACCGCAGCCCCAACCATGACGCCGACGATCGATCCCATGCCGCCGACGATCACGATCACGAGGATGATTATCGACACCAATAGGGCGAAGCTCTGGGGGAACACCGACCCCACCTTCACGGAGAAGATCATCCCGGCGAAGCCGGCGAGGATGGCCCCGATCACAAAGGCCAGCAGCTTCATGTTCACCGTGTTGACGCCCATCGAGTCGGCAACCGACTCGTCCTCACGCAGTGCAGCCCAAGCGCGTCCGATGCGCGAATGCAGCAGGCGCCACGACACGTAGATGGCGATGCCGGCGAAGATGGCAACGACGTAGAAGATGGTCTGCGAATTCGTCCCCTTGAGAACGATCGGTCCCAGCTCGGATGAGGGAATCTGACGGATACCGTTGGCGCCACCGAAGAGGGGCTGGGTTGCGATAGATCCGATGGTGATCCGCACGATTTCTCCGAATCCAAGCGTCACGATGGCGAGGTAGTCGCCACGCATACGGATCACCGGCGTGCCGACAACGAGCCCGGCAGCGACCGACACCAGGATCACCGCACCCATGACCAGCCATCCCTCGGGTGTGAGGAAGTTGAGCGTGAGCATCGGCTGGATCGTCGGAGACGTCGGTGCGGTCAACACCGCCGTCGTATAGGCCCCGACCGCAAAGAAGGCCACGTAGCCGAGGTCGAGCATCCCGGCGAACCCGACCACCACGTTGAGGCCGAGCGCCATGAGGAGGAAGAGGCCGACGGTGGCGAGTATCTCATTGGCAAGGCCGCCAACAAGCATGGGTAACACCACGATCAGGGCGAGGATGATGATGGCCGAGATGATGTTCCACCGGCGCAATTTCGCCCCCTCGAGCGACGCATAGTGCTGGCGGACACGGGTCACGCCGGTCCCACCCGACCGGTAGCCGGCCAGCGCTCCGATGGCGGCAAAAATCACGGCACCGGCAACGGTGAGGCCGCCCCTGGTGGCATAGAGGAAGTCGAACACCCACTCGAGGCTCAGGCTCTGGAAGATGTCTTCGACGATCACCTGCATGTTCGCCAGGATCAACGGGAGAAGTAACGCCCAGACGAAGGCAGCGCGAACGTTCTTGGAGCCCACGTGCAGCCCGCCGCCGATGATCCCGAGCACCGCACCGACGACGATCCACAACAGCGCCCCGGCCGGTGCGCCGCGGCCAAAGGTGAGCGCCTCCACCAGTTGTGGGCCGAGGTTGATGAAGATGTCGCGAACGTCGACGGTGTTGATCAGGATCAGGAACAAGGCAAAGCCGGTTCCCCCAATCGCCCCGGCCACCAGGCCGGCGATCAGGTCTCTCGCTCCCTTTTGCGGAGGCTCCATGCCCTCGAGCACATCCTCCTTGGCGGCGAGGTAGCCGAAGACAATCGGGACCCACAGCAACGACACCATGCCAAGCGTGAGCACACCCTCGACGATCACCTTCCGATCGAGGACGACCGGCATGTTGATGGCGGCGATGAACGAGAAGATGAGGGCGGCCATCAAGCCCCACTTCACGACCTGGCGCCGGTCCACGTCGGTGGCAGGACGGCGGACGGGCGCTTGGGAATCGGTTGCGGTCACGCCCGGTCCTCCGAGGACAGCTGTTCACCGAGCAGGCCGGTCGGTTTGAAGATCAGGACCAGAACAAGAGCGGTGAAGGCAACGGCGTCTTTGAGCTGGCTGAGGCCGGGAATCGTGAACGACCACCCGAGAAACGAAGCAATGGCAATCAGTCCGAACAGGCCGGCGAGTAGGCCGTAGGTTCGCGTGCGGTTGCGCCATGCCAGGTAGGCAAACACGATGAGAGCGACGAGGGCGATGAGGCCGACGATCCGCGGGATCTCCCACGCCAGACCGCGCAGAACGATGTTCGGGCCAAGCCCCTCGAAGAGACCAAGGACCAGCCCGCCGACGAAGGCGCCGGCGATGTTGCCGATCCCTCCGAGGACGGCTGCGGTGAATGCCTTGATCCCGGGGATGAATCCGGTGAAGGCGCTGACGCCCCGGAACATGATCGCCCAGAGGACGCCGGCAATCCCGGCCATGGCGCCGCCGACGGCGAACGTCATCACGATGGTCCGGTCGACATCGATGCCCATGAGGGCTGCGATCTCTTTGTCCTCGGCGACGGCGCGGATGGCACGACCGGTGGTCGAGCGCTCCACGAACTGCCATAGGCCGGCCATGGCGATCAATGCGATGACGATGACGAGGATGCGCGTCGCCTCGAAGGAGATGCCGAGGAGCGTGTACTTCTCGGTGAGCCACTCGGGCATCTGCGGGTACGTCTTGGTCGCGGATCCGGTCAGCCGGAGCACGGAGTTCTGGATGAAGAACGAAACCCCGATGGAGGTGATCAGCGGGATCAGCCGTGGAGAGTTCCGCAACCGCCGGTAGGCGACCCGCTCGATGATCACAGCAGTGGCCGTCGAGGTGGCCATCGAGGCAATCAGCACGATGAAGATCGCAATCAGCCAGCTCGACTCCCAAAGCCCCGCCGTTGCCAGTGCGTCGGCGACGAAAAAGCCGGTCAGTGATCCGGCCATGAACACCTCGCCGTGGGCGAAGTTGATGAAGCCGAGGATGCCGTACACCATCGAATAGCCGAGGGCAATGAGCCCGTACATCGAGCCCTGGGAGATCGCGGCGACAATCAGATCCTGCCACGCCGCCAGGCCGAGCCCTTCGCCGCTCAACGAAAGCGCGATTGCCCCCACCGTCCCCCAGGCGAAGAAGAAGATGGCGAACACGCGCATCGCCCAGAGGAAGGAATCCACCCAGTTGAACTTCACCCGGCGCGGTGGATGGCTTTCCGGTAGATGCACCTCGGGCTCGCGCGTGACGGTTGCCATGTTGGCTGGAGTAAAGCAGAGGGCCGGTCCTTTGGACCAGCCCTCTGCGCTCGTTTAGGTCAGTCTCGTTGCTGTTAGCTCGGCTCCCATTCGAACACGATGTTCGTATAGGCGTCGGCGACGTTGGTCGGATCGGCGTTCTGGTAGAGCGCGATCCGGTTCGCCCCGCAGTCACCGAAGTCGTCGCAGTTCATCGTCCCGATGATGCCGGCGAAGTCCCGGGTTGCCGTGAGCGCGTCACGCACCAACTGGCGGTCGATGAACAGCGACCCGTCCACGTCGACCGCGACCGCCTCGATGGCGGTGAGCAGCAAGACGGTGGCGTCGTAGCTGTGCGCCCAGAACACTGCGGTCGGTGCCTCACCGTAGGTCTCCTCGTAGGTGGCGAGGAACGATTCGGCATTGACACCGGTTTCGGAGACGTTGGTGCCGTAGTCCAGGTTCGGGCCCGACAGATAGTTATCCAGGGTCTCGGGGACCTCCAGATAAGCGTCGGTCAATATCCCGTCGGCGCCGATCTGGGTGGTCTCTTCGAGGCCGGCCACCGAGTCCCACTGCTGGGCGATGAAGCTACCCTCGTCCACGAAGATCGGGTAGAACAGCACTTCCGGGCTGCCCGCCGCGATCTCGGTGAGCACCGGGACCATGTCGGTGTCGCCAACACTCACCGCCGTTGCGGTGGTGATCGTGCCGCCCAACTCTTCGAAGGCAGCCCCGAAGGCGGTCACCAGACCCTCGGCATAGGAGCTGCCGTCGTGAATGGTCGCCGCCGTCGTCACGCCGAGAAACTCGGCGACGAACTCGGCAACTGCCGCACCCTGGAACAGGTCGTTGTGTGCCGTGCGGTAGTAACCCGGGTTGTAATCGGATCCCGCAGTGCCCTCCAGGTCAGAGGTCAACGCCGGTGACGTGTTCGACGGAGAGATCATGACCATGCCCGCCTCAGAGATCAGCGCAGACATGGCAACACCCGCACTGGAGCACGAGGTGCCGATCACACCAATCACATCCTCCTGGGCGACGATGGCCTGGCCCACGGCCTGACCACCCTCAGCCGAGCACAGGCTGTCTTGCGGGGTGCCAATCGAAACGGCATGGCCGCCGATGTCGCCGTAGTCGGCAACAGCCAGCTCGACACCGCGCAGGTTGGGCACGCCCAGGCCCTCGTTCGCACCCGATAGCACCTGCGACACCCTGATCTGGATTTCGTCGCCCGAAGCAACGATCACACCACCAAGGGCACCGAACTCGGGCTCTTCCGTCGCCTCTTCGGTCGTCGTGGTCTCCTCAGCTGCAGCTGTCGTGGTCGTAGCGCCGGCTGCGGCGGCCGTCGTCGTCGTGTCGTCGCTTGTGCCGCAGGCTGCGGCGACCAAAGCAAACGCAACGACCAACATCGCCGCGGCGGGCAGTCGTTTGTTAATAGACATTTCCTTCCTTCCTGCCTCCCAATTCGTTGTCGGGGCTTCCCGACTCGGAGTGACCAGGGACGATACCCAACCCTGGAGCATTGCGCGCCAAATACCATGGTGGCCGTGCGCTTCATGGGCCCAGACGAATTGCGACAAGCCCTCTCCATGCCGGAAGCGATCGAGGCAATGCGGTCGGCGTTCGGCGACGACCGCGAGGTGCCGGTGCGTTCGGTTTTGGGAAACTCGGCCTTCATGGTGGGGCGCGTCGGCTCGTACTCCGGTGTGAAGGTGGTGTCGCTCGTCCCCGGCAATCCGGCGGGGCTCGTGGCCGTCTTCGACAAGGATGGCAACCCGATCGGCATCGTGGACGGGCCGACCCTGACCGCGATACGAACCGGTGCGGGATCAGGGCTGGCCACCGATCTCCTCGCACCGCCGCACGTCTCGACACTCGCCATGTTCGGGGCCGGGGCAATGGCGTTCGATCAAGTACAGGCCGTGAAAGCGGTGCGGCCCATCGAGCGGGTGCTGGTGTGGAGTCGAAGTGAGGAGCGGGCGGCAGCCCTGGCGGAGCGTGTCGGTGGTGAGGTGTGCCTCGATGCCGAAGACGCAGCGAGTCTCGCCGAGGTGATTTGCACCGCCACACCCGCTACCGAGCCGCTCTTTTCCCAAGAGGCACTTCAGGCCACGGTGCATCTCAACGCCATCGGTGCCTACACCCCGCAGATGTGCGAGCTGCCCGCCGAGTTGGTGCGCGAGGCCTTCGTCGTGGTCGACGATCGGGCTGCGGCCGCCGCCGAGGCCGGGGATCTGCTTCAGGCCGGGAAGCCTCCGGACGCCGAGATGAGCGATCTGCTGGCGGGGAGGGTCACCCCCCCGCGCCAGGGACACACCATATTCAAATCAGTCGGGATCGCCAGCCAGGACGTGGCGGCGGCGGTCGCCGCTCTCTCCTCGGTCTAGATACGCCAGGCTGACCTGGGGTGGGTGATGGAGTTTGGGCCTGATGTGATCAAGATTGGCCTGGCGGTGACTCGAGGGATCGACACCGATCCGGTGCGACGGGTCCTGGTGGAAGCGCTGGTGGCTTTGGCGAAGGAGCCGATGCCACGGTCGTCGCTGGAGGAATCGAGACCGCCAAAGAGCTGGCGACTCTCGTCGGTCTCGGCGTGCCCCATGGGCAGGGCTACTGGTTGGCCAGACCAGGCCAGCCCACTCAGTGGCTGGACTAATCGTCTCAAGACACCGCTCTGAGGACACCCCCAGCCAAAGACAAGGGCACGGTCCTGGTGCCGGTCTGTTACCAGTTCGAAAGATGCGCTCCGGAGCTGAACGCTGGCCTGGACCGGACGACGAGGAATCGTCAGCCACGAACGGGAGCTCAGGCGAGCACCGACTTCTCGGCGAGTGCGTGCGGCTTGCGGTCGATCGAGAAGAACGCCATGTCTGCGTCGGTGTCGAACTCGACCGTCTTGCCGGTGAGCCACTGGGCGATCATCGAGCCTACCGAAGAGGCCTCTTTGAAACCGTGGCCGCTGAACCCATTGGCAACGACGAAGCCTTCGATCGGGGTCGGGCCGATGATCGGGTACACGTCGTCCGCGTTGACCGTGTAAAGGCCAGAGACCCCTGTGATGTGTCCCCTGTAGGGCAAGTCCGGGATCCGGTGGTGAAGCCCGTAGATCTTGGTGTCCCTGAAGGCCCGGTCGATGTTCTGGTTGAAATCGTCCGGATCGACCTCTTCCTGCTCGTCCTTTTCGAGGATCGAACCTATCAGGATCTGCTGGCCTCGGTTCTCCGGGCGGAAGTAGATCCCTGAGGACCTGTCGACCACGGTGGGGATCGGCATCAGCTCGGGCGGACTCTCCCGGTAGATCACCTGTACCCGAATCGGCCGCAGCTTCCAGCCGAGGTCGAGACCGGCCATGTTGGCCAGCCGGGTCGCCCACGGCCCGGCGGCGTTCACGACCATCGGGGCGTCGATCTGCGTATCGTCGGCCAGGTCGACACCCTCGATCCGTCCGCCGCGCGTGCGGACCCGGACGACAGGACTTTTGAACCGGACCTCCACACCCTCGCGTCGCACCGCTTCTAGGAGGTCCTGGCAGGCGCTCACCGGATCGAAATATGCGCCTTCCTCCTCGTAGAGGAATGCTTCGCCGTCCTCACACGTGTGGTCCTCTTCGAACGACAGGTCGAAGTGCGCCCCGCATGTGCTCAACGACGGGAACCGCTCGAGCACGCCTTCCGGGTCGAGCACCGAGACCTTGACGCCCAGGCCCGACATCAGATCGTGGAACTCCTGGACCACCTGGCGGGTCTCTCCCATCATCCAAAGCACGCCGGTGTGGTGGAACTCGGCCCGCGGCTCCTCGAGTCCGGTGTATTTCGCCCAGTTCTTGTAGGTGGCGTGGCCGTCACGGGCGACCTTGATCGGGTCCGGATAGGAGTAGCGATGACGCAGGATCGAGGAGGAAGCTCCCGTCGAGCCTTCCCCGACGTTGGGGGCCTTCTCGACGATCTTGATGCGGTAGTGGTCGGTGCGGCGGACGATCTGATAGGCGATCGAGAGGCCCATGATGCCCGCTCCGACGATGACGATGTCTGTCGTGTCGTGTGCCATGGGAATTCTCCGGTGCTCTGCGGGATTGTAGGGCGATCCGCGGGACGCCCTGCGCCGTGCTCTACCTGTTCCGCGCTCGCGCTGGCAGCTGCGCGCTCCGCACCCAACGGATGACTAGTGGCTGACGACTGATCGCCGTCGTTCAGAAAGCGCAACATCGTCCACGAAACCCAGTAGAAACAGAAATCCGTTGCGCTATTGATAAACACGGTGTTGAGCGATAAGATAACACTCATGCAGAGTGCGGCGACGAACGAGGTTGGTGGGACGCTGCGTCGTCTCAGGGAGGGGCAAGGGTTGTCATTGAGAGCACTTGAGGGCAGGTGCGGTGTTGCCGCGGCCCGTCTGTCGCGAATCGAAAACGGCCACGTAGATCCCCGGGTGTCGACGGTACTGACCATCCTGGACGGCCTCGATGCCACCCTGGACGACCTGCCGCCCCTCGCGCTCCAACAGCGGGGGAGTGTGGATGCCGCCGAGCCGAACGCGACGACCTCGTCGGTGACCGACCGCGTCCTCCGCAACCGGAAACAGATCCTCGAGGTAGCTGCAGCCTACGGGGCGAGACACCCCCGGCTGTTCGGGTCGGCGGCAAGGGGTTCCGCCGGCCCGGACAGCGACGTTGACCTGCTCGTCGATCTCGATCCGGGGAGAACGCTGTTCGATCTGGCGGCATTGCGTGCCGAGTTGGAGCAACTCCTGGGGACGTCGGTCGACGTCGTTCCCTCCGCTGGGCTGGAGGGCGAGGCCAAGGACGAGATCCTGGCCGAGGCGCTGGCGCTGTGAATTCCGCCGATCGGAGACGTCTGCTCCACATTGTGGACTACATCGACCGGATTGACGTCTACTGCGTTGGCGGTCGGGCATCGTTCGACGACGACCCCCGGACACAGGATGCGGTGCTGTATTGCTTCACCGTCATCGGCGAAGCATTGGGGGCGCTCACGCCGGAGAGCTACCAACGGCTGGCGTCGCTCCCCCCACACTTGCCCAAGGACCAGCGCAACATCCTGGTACACGAGTACTGGCGGGTCGATCCCAACATCGTCTGGGCAACGGTGACCCAGGACCTCCCGCCGTTGCGGGCGGATATCGAGCGCGCTCTCGAGACTTGAGCGTCGGCCCTATGACTCGTCGCTCGCCCGGCTGAGCACAATTGGGTGTAGGTCCTCGCCTTCCACCGGAAGGAGTATCAGCACCACATCCACCCCAGCCGCTGTCGCCAGACGGGCCAACATCCTCAGCGTTGGACTTCCGCGGCCGGATTCGTACTCAGAGATCGTGCGCGTCGAAACTCCGGATAGCTTGGCAAGGAGGGTCTGGGTAAGTCCTGCGCGCTCACGCAGCTCACGGATGATGCTCACGGCACACAACTACAGCGCCGCTGGTGCCGGTTCAAGACCCTGGTGCTGCCCACCGAGCCCAGAGAGCATCTGCCACTGGTTCAGACGAGTCCCTGAGATAGCGTCTTGGGAACGGATTCAAGAGACGGTGGCTACGGCTCAATCAGATTGACCGATGGAACTCGATCGATACTGCGATCGAAGGACGCGATGTCGATGACACCCGCAGTCTCGACGGATGCGACGAGGTATGCCTCGGCGAAGTCGAGGTGCGCCGTTTCTTAGACCTCGATCGCGCGAAGCGGCAGAGCGGGATCGATGGTGCGAATCGACGGGAAGGCCAACACGGCACCGGCCAGGCGAGCGACTTCGTGTCTCGCCACTTGGTAGAAGGACTCGAGCACATAGATGATCTCGGCGAGGATCAGATCGGCGAGGAGCATCTCGTCTACCTCCCTGATCAGGGCGGTGGCGCGACGGGCCATGTCGGGTGGATCACCAGTGAGATGGCGGATCAGAAGGTTGAAGTCGACGAACGCAGTCAACGGCGCGACTTGGTCCTGGCCTGCCGGTGGCGCTTCAAGACCCTTGATCACGTCACGCCACACCCCTGCCAATGTTGTAGCACATGTGCTACAGTAGTGGCCATGGCGAAGGAGATCAGTCAGCGTGAGCTGCGCAACAACAGCGGCCAGATCATGCGCTCGCTGGACCGCGGCGAGTCGTTCGTTGTGACCCGCAACGGCATTCCAGTCGGCGAGCTCCATCCCGTGCGGCAACGGCGGTGGGTGGACGTCGACCGTGTGATGGCCGCCTTCCACGGTGCCCCGCCGATTGATCCCGAGCCCTTCCGGGCCGATCTCGACCGTTGGGTCGACCAGGGTTTTGCCGTTCGTGGCTGAGCGCCGCCACGAGCAGGGGCTCCTCGATACCTCCGTGGTCATCGATCTCGAGCGCATCGACCCCAATAGCCTTCCCACTGCGTTGGCCATCTCTGCGGTGACCCTGGCCGAGCTCGCAGCCGGCCCGCACGCGACGGAGGACGCCGATGAGCGAGCCCGCCGCCAAGACCGATTGCAGCGAGCAGAAGCCACTTTTGACCCGTTGCCGTTCGATGATGCCGCCGCCCGGGCCTACGGTCGGATCTATGCGGCTGTGGTAAGTGCGGGGAGGAAAGCGCACGGCGCCCGAGTCGTCGATCTCTTCATCGCCGCGACCGCCCTCGCCAACGATCTTCCGCTGTACACCAACAACGTCGCCGATTTCACGCACCTTGAGGATCTCATAGAAGTCGTGGCAGCGCGGCGAGCCGAGCAGGCTTGACCTCACGTGCGGCGCCCAGTACTCCCCGGGTCCTCTGACGCGCTATCAGATAGTCCAGAGTGCACCCCGCGGCGTGTGAGTTGCAGGACCTGCCTCATCGGCAGGTGGAGCGGCGCCGGTCACAGGCGCGTTGTCTCCGGGATGGGGGACGATGTTCACCTCGATCGCGAGATCAACTGCAGCAGCGAGTCGTGAGAGCACATCGAGCGTCGGGCTCTTGCTGCCGGTCTCGTATCGCCCGATCGAAGATTGGGAAACACCGGAGAGTCGGGCGAGGAGCGCCTGGGTGAGTCCTGCCTGTACGCGGATGTCTCGGACCACGTTCACGGCACAGAACTACATCGCTCTGCTGTGAGATTCAAGACTCCTGTGTGACGTCGCGTCGGACCGTCATCTCTGATCCACTGGCAAGCCGCGTCCTTGACATAGCGTCTTGGGTTTGCGG
>JADFIY010000216.1 GCA_022566415.1 Acidobacteriota bacterium | reverse complement strand
GCCGTTGGTGCTCAGCCAGCGGCCCTCCTCTTCAATGAGGTGGTTTGGCGTCGTCATCCAGGTGAGCGGCTTGCCACTGGTGTCGGCATGGACGAGCACGGTGCCATCGGCCTTGACGACGATGAGGCGACGGGCCCGAGGAAGGTGGGCGTTCAGGCGCCCTTCATAGTCGACGGTGCAGTCGGCAACAAGAATACGCATTGAGTGGCAGCGTACCGGTCCTCAATACCGGCAGCTCGTCAAGTCGCAAGTCTTGGGTCTTGTGACCTGTGACTCTCTATCCGACCGAGCCCTCCATCGCCAGCTCGATGAGGCGGTTGAGCTCGACGGCGTACTCCATCGGGAGCTCTTTGACGATGGGTTCGATGAACCCGGCCACCACCATGGCCGTGGCCTGCTCTTCGCTGAGCCCGCGGCTCCTCAGGTAGAAGAGCTGGTCCTCGCCGATCTTGGAAACCGTGGCCTCGTGACCGATGTCGACGTTGGACTCTTCGATCTCCATGTACGGATAGGTATCCGAACGCGACTCCTCATCGAGGATGAGCGCGTCGCAGCGAACGAACGACTTGACATTCGTCGCACCAGGCTCGACCCGCACCAGGCCCCGGTACCCGGCACGGCCCCCGCCCTTGGACACCGACTTGGAGACGATCAGCGAGGTCGTGTTCGGGGCGACGTGGACCATCTTGGCTCCGGCGTCCTGATGCTGGCCGGTGTTGGCAAAGGCGATGGAGAGCACCTCTCCGTGGGCACCCTCCTCCATCAGCCACACCGCGGGGTACTTGGAGGTGAGCCCGCTTCCCAGGTTGCCGTCGACCCACTCCATGGTGGCGTTGCGATAGGCAACGGCACGCTTGGTGACCAGGTTGTACACGTTGTTCGACCAGTTCTGGATCGTGGTGTAGCGGCACCGGCCGTTCTCCTTGACAATGATCTCGACCACTGCACAGTGCAGCGAGTCGGTCGAGTACACCGGCGCCGAGCACCCTTCGACGTAGTGCACATAGGCGCCCTCGTCGATGATGATCAGCGTCCGCTCGAACTGCCCCATGTTCTCGGCGTTGATCCTGAAGTAGGCCTGGAGCGGCTCGTCGACGTGGACACCGGGCGGCACGTAGATGAACGACCCACCAGACCACACCGCCGAGTTGAGGGCGGCGAACTTGTTGTCGTTGGGAGGGATGATCGTCGCGAAATACTCCCGAACCAGCTCGGAATGCTCGCGGATGGCGGTGTCCATGTCGGTGAAGATCACCCCCATCTCCTCGAGGTCCTCGCGGTTGCGGTGGTAGACGACCTCGCTCTCGTACTGGGCGCTGACCCCGGCAAGATACTTGCGCTCAGCCTCGGGGATGCCCAGCTTCTCGTAGGTCTCCTTGATCGACTCCGGGACCATGTCCCAGTCCTCAACCTGACCCTCGGTCGGCTTGATGTAGTAGTAAATGTTGTCGAAGTCGATGTTCTTCAGCTTCCCGTCGCCCGGCCACATGGGAACGGGTTTGCGCAGGAAACGCTGATACGACTTGAGCCGGAACTCGAGCATCCACTCCGGCTCCTCCTTCATGCGCGACATGTCGCGGATGATCTGCTCGTTCAGGCCCTTTTCGGGCTTGTAGACGTAGTCCTCCTCGTCGGACCAGCCGAGCGAGTAGGCACCGATGTCGATGTCAACGGTCGTCACGGGTTCTCACCTGATTTCCACTATGAAGCTGATTTCCACTATGAAGATAGTGTCATTATACGACAGTCGGCGGCCACACAGCGAAATTGCTCGCGGACCCGGAAGTTTCCGATGGGCGACACCGCCGGAGCGGGGAACGAGTGGGAGTCGGGAAGACCGGTATCCGCCCCAACGGGTCGCCTGTATTAGTGCCAACGTCGGCCTGGTCGGATTCGTTCCGGTTTTCGCACACCAGGGACGTACCGGGTATTACGTATCACGTATCACGAATCCCTAGTGATCGGTGGTCGTAATACGTTGTACGTAATACGTAATACGCTCGAGCCGAAGGCTCGCGCTTCAGAAGACTTCCTCGCACCACGGCGCGACGTCGGTCCGGAACAGCCTGTGCAGCAGAGAAACCCGATCGGCGGCACCATCGATCTTGGCGGCGGCGGCCATCGACACCGCGCTGCTTCCCCCGAGGTAGAGCGCACCAAGGGCATCGACACCGAGGCTGACGTCGGCGTTGGCATCCACAGCCACGCACTTCCCCACGCCATTCGAAACCGCGAGCTCGTAGACACCAGAGGTCTCTGGCCGGAACGCATCCTCGACAGCGATGCGTATCGAGCCGTCGGTTTCGTAGCTGCGGGCCTCGAGGGCTGCTGGTACGTCCATGATGCGTACCCAGAGCGCATCGCCGCGTTTGCGTACGAGACGGCGGGGCTCAGCAACCTTCCACCACAGCGGGTCGTCCACCGGCATGTTCCACCACCGGATCCGCGGGAACAGGTCGATGTTGGCCAGGTACTGCCACAGGCCGGTGTGAGCACGGTCGGTAGTGGAGATGACCTCGATCACCCTCACCTGGCCCAGTGGGACCTCCCCGCTCCAGTCCGATTTCTGCGCATAGATGGCGTAACCCTCCGCAGAGCCATCCGCCTGGTAGACCACGAACCGCTTCGCCGAAATTTGGTCTCGGTCTCGCCGGTGGGGAGGATCGTGGACGACCGAGTGAGCCCACCACTCTTGGCTGCGTGAAAGCATGCCAGGCGTGCTCCGGCGCGCCGCGTCGTAGATCGGCGCCAACAACTCGACGACGCCATCGGGCTCGATCAAACGGACCGTACCCTCCGCGTCGGTGCTGATCGTCACGGCCAGCGTCGGTGCCTCTACGTCGTCCTTGCTGGTTGCGTGACCAAAACCGAACCGGCCGTATATGCCGGTCTCCGAGGCCCACAGCCCCGCCAATGAGTCACCGCGCTGCGCAACGGCATCAAGATGGTCCTGCATCATCGCGGTGAGGACTCCTTGGCGACGATGGGTGGGCTGCACGGTGACCACCGTGGTTCCCGTCATGGCAACGGGGGCTCCGCCGGGAACGGTCACGTCGAAGTCACACGCAGCCAGGGTTCCCACCATCTCGTCGCCGTCGAAGGCGGCAACCGTGAGATCGAGGGGCATCAAGGCCAAGAATCGTTTGGGGTCGCGGTCCTCTTCTCCAAGCTCGTCGCCAAAACCACGGTAGACCCGCTCTCGGAACCGCTCTATCTCGTCCTTGGTGATCGGTCGTGTGGTGATCGACATGGCAGCGGAGCCTACCGGGCCGTCAAACGACCTCAGGCGAGCGGGTATGGTCCCAGGCCGGCAAGCCAAGGAGCACCATGACCCGCATCGCCGTTCAAATCCACCCGCAGCACGCCGACTACAGACAGATCCGGGACACCGTATTGCGCGCCGAGGAGATGGGCGCCGACGTCGTCTACAACTGGGACCACTTCTTTCCCCTCGACGGTGGCGACCCCGATCCAAACGTCGGCAAGCACTACGAGTGCTGGACGATGCTCGGCGCCTGGGCGGAGCAGACCGAGCGCATCCAGTTCGGTGCCCTGGTGACGTGCAACTCCTACCGCAACCCCAATCTGCTCGCCGACATGGCCCGCACCGTCGACAACATCTCAGGGGGCCGCCTCATCCTCGGCATCGGCTCAGGCTGGTTTCAAAAGGACT
>JADFIY010000215.1 GCA_022566415.1 Acidobacteriota bacterium | reverse complement strand
ACCCGCGCCGGGTGATGTGTATTTTGTGCGTGCCGCTACGCGTGCGAATCTTGTCCGTCATCGGGAACGTTCCGATGACCTTTCCGTCGATTTCGAGGGAGGCACCCGCCAGGTTCGCGCCTGGTACTGGGATGAGTTCCACGAACGTGGCAACACCTCGTGCGGGGTCGTCGGATGCCCCACCCCATACCTCGACCGGATCGAGGCGACCGGCCTTGACGTAGCTACCCATCAAGGTGAGGTAGTCGGCGACGTGGTCGGCGTGCAGGTGGCTGAGGAACACATTTTTCAGGCTCGTCACCGGCACCTTCAGCCCACTGAAGTTGGCCAGGGATCCGGCCCCCAGATCAAAGACGAGCACATCCTGCTGCGGGTTCCCCACTTCGATCAGCACCGATCCTGCGGCTTGGCTCTTGGTCACCCACGGCAGCCCACTGCCGAGGATCGACACCCGGATCTCACCCTCGGCGAGCTCCTCGGACCCAGGGACGAAGACGTCGGATCGCTCCACTTCGGATGCACCCACGAGAGCATCGGTGGTAAGCGCCGAGGTTCCACCCAGATACGCAGGCAAAAACTCAGACATAGCCGGCCTCCTGACGACGACAGCAATTCGATTTCGACCGCAGCAGCGTACACACCCGTTGGTTTCGCCAGCCCGACGTCGCAGACGCGCGGTGCGACGCGCCAGAACCGCGCACGCCAAATCCGCGGACTCCCGCGGACTTTCCGCGGACTCTTGGCCAGAGCTACACCGAGAGCACGACCCCGCAAAACAAAGAGACCTCCTGCCACGCAAGGGATCCCTCCTGGTCGGGCTGGCCGGATTCGAACCGGCGACCTCTTGACCCCCAGTCAAGCGCGCTAACCAAGCTGCGCCACAGCCCGTGACCGCGATGGTACCAGCGCGATTCTGCCCAGCCGGCCTAGCCGCCAACCCAGTTGGCAAACCAAGCGATGCCCTGGATCAGCCGCCAGCCGAGGTATATGGCTGCGGACACGATCAGCAAGATGAACGACCATGGCCACTTCTCGGCCGAGCTGTCTGGCTCGTCCGCGGCTCCGGACTCGGGACTCGGCACTCGCGATTCGTCGCTCATACCGGGGGCACCCCGTGGCGGCGCTCGGAAAAGCTCCGATCCTTCCTCGCCGCATAGCGCAGCCGGGCGATCAGCTCGCGGCGAAGCTCTTCGGGCTGTATCACGGCATCCACCACGATCTCCGCAGACAACCGAAGCAGGTCGACGTCCTCGATGTACTCGTCCCGCTTCTCTTGAATGAACACCTCCCGCTCCTCCTCGGGCAGCGCCTCGATCTGGTTGAAGTAGACGGCGTTCACGGCAGCCTCCGGGCCCATCACTGCGATCTCCGCCGTGGGCAGAGCCAGGGTAGCGATCGGGTCGAACCCCGGACCGGAGAAGGCGTACAGGCCTGCCCCGTAGGCCTTGCGTACGATCACCGAGATCCGGGGCACCGTCGATTCAGCGATGGCGGTGAGCATCTTTGCCCCCGACCTGATAATCCCTGCGCGTTCCACCTCGGTGCCGACCATGAAGCCAGGCACATCGGCGAAATACAGCAACGGGAGGTTCATCGCGTCACACAGCCACATGAATCGGGCCGCCTTGTCCGCCGAGTCGACGAACAGCACGCCGCCGAGATGGTTCGGCTGCGAGGCCACGATGCCAACCGGCTTTCCGTCGAGCAGGGCAAAGGCGGTGATCACCTCGGCGGCGTACAGCTCCTTTATCTGGAAAATCGACCCTTCGTCGACCACGCCCCGCAGAAAATCGAGCATGTCGTAGACGGCCTTCGGATCGTCCGGCAAGGTATCCGCAGGCAGATACCCCTCCGCAGGCGGTTCAGAGGCGTAGGCAGGTGGCAGCACCTGGTAATGGTCGGCGACGTAGGAGAAGTACTGCTGGGCCCAAGTAATCGCCTCCTCGTCGCTCTGCACCAGGGCGTCGCCGCAACCGGAAACCTCACAATGCATTCGGGCCCCGCCCATCTCTTCGAGCGTCGTCTCCTCCCCGATGACCATCTGCGCCATCCGTGGCGAGCCGAGGTACATCGAGGCCCTGCCCTCCACCATTACCACTACGTCGCAAAACGATGGGATGTAAGCGCCACCGGCGGCAGACGGCCCGAATAGACAGCAGATCTGCGGAACCCTCCCCGACAGCCGCACCTGGTTGTAGAAGATCTTGCCTGCGCCCCGTCGGCCGGGGAAGAGATCCACCTGATCGGTGATCCGGGCTCCGCCGGAGTCGACCAGAAAGAACACCGGCAGCATTTCGTCATAGGCGGCTTCAAGTGCACGGATCATCTTTTCCACGGTGAGGCGGCCCCAGCTCCCTGCCTTGACGGTTGGATCGTTGGCGATGACGATCACCGGACGCCCATCGACCGTTCCCCGGCCGGTCACCACTGCGTCGGCACCGAAACCTTCCTCGAGTGCGTTGGCGAGCAGACCGTCTTCGATGAACGATCCAGGGTCACACAGCAGATCGACCCGGTCGCGCACGAACATCTTTCCTTGCGTTTTCAGCTTCTCGTGGTGCCGATCCGGGCCTCCGGTGGCGGCGCGGTCGGTCGCCTCGTGGAAACGGTCGCTCAGCGATCCGGTCACTCATACCTCCTTTGACGCCGGCGAGCCACGACCCGTAGCGGGGTGCCGGTGAAGTCGTGGAGTTCTCGCAGGCGGTTTTCGATAAACCGAAGGTAGTCGACGGACAGGTCGCCGCCACGCACAAACAGGATGATCGTGGGTGGCTCGGTCTCGGCCTGCACCGAGTAGATGATGTGCGGCCGTTTCCCGCTCCGGGCCGGCGGGGGGTGGCTCTCCTGCAAGCTTCGGATGAACCGGTTCAACTCCGGGGTCGGGATGCGCCGCCTTCTGTTCTCGAGCACGGTGGCGATCGCCTTCGGCAGGCGGTGTAGGCGCGAGCCCGTCTTGGCGGACAGCCGGAGGATCGGGGCCCAATCCACGAACGCCAACCGGTCGGCGACGCTGTCCTCGGTGAGGAGGCGTTCGTCTTCGTTGCGAATGTCCCATTTGTTCAGCAGCAGGATGAGACCGACTCCGGCGTCGACGATCTCCTCAGCGAGCCGCTGCTCCTGGTGCGTCGCCCCCTGGGTCCCGTCGATGATCAGCAACGCAACGTCTGCGTCCCTGAGCACGTCGCGGGCGCGCAGCACCGCGTAACGCTCGACGTCATCGGTGATCTTGGTGCGGCGTTTGATCCCTGCGGTGTCGATGATCTCAAACGGCTCCCCCTCCAGATCAACCACGAGGTTGATCGGATCCCTGGTGGTGCCGGGCACCTCGGAAACCAGCACCCGCTCGCTCCCTGCCAGCTTGTTGAGCAGGGTCGACTTGCCAACGTTGGGACGGCCGATGATGGCCAGGCTGGCGATAACGTCCTCGTCGTCCGTCTCGTCACCCTCGGGCAACGTGTCGACGATGCGGTCGAGCAGATCCCCGGTGTTGCGGCCGTGCAAAGCGCTGATCGCTACCGGTTCACCGAGCCCGAGGCCCCACAGATGATTGAGCTGCAACTCAGCCGCCGGTCCGTCGACCTTGTTGGCGGCGAACACGTAGGGGACGTCGCTTCGTTGCAGCACCCGGGCCACGCCAACGTCATCGTCGGTCACCTCGGTGGTGGCATCGGTGACG
>JADFIY010000214.1 GCA_022566415.1 Acidobacteriota bacterium | reverse complement strand
GACAAACACCCCGCGCCACCCATGGCCGAGGTCCAGGATCACCGGCACCTCAACGATCACCGGTTGATCGATCTCTGTCACCCGATCGAGGATCGTTTCAACGATCGCCGGGTGGGTCAATGCCTCCAACTCCGCAAGCTCGGGCGGGTTGCGGAACACGATCCCGGCAAGGCGCGATCGGTCGATACGCCCTTCGACGACGACCGACGGCCAACGTGCTGTGACCTTGGTGAAGGCCGGGCCACCCGGCTCGAGAACGCCATGCCCTACCCCGTCGCCGCTGATCACGGCGGCGCCCGCCGCGTCGAGTAGCTCGGCGACCAGGCTTTTTCCCGATCCGATGCCACCGCCGAGAATGACGTGCGGGGGGCCGTTTTGAACACTCGGTTTCACGACGTTGCGACTGTACCCTTGGCACGTGCACACTACGTGGGAGGCCAGGTTCGATTGGATCGAGTCGATCCTGCAATGGACCGCCCTCGTCCTCGGTGTCGGTCTTGCGGTGCTCGGCGATGTCAATCTGACTGGTGAGATTTCGCCGGCCACTATCACGGCCTCTATCGCGGTCACCGCATACACAGTCCTCATGCAGGTCCTGCCGACCAACAGGAAGCAACTCCCATTCGTCGGAGCCTTTCTCGCCGCCCTCGGTGTCGCCATATCATTGTTCGCCATCTCGCTCACCGGCGGCACGGGCAGCCCTTTCCTCCTCTACCTCGCCGTCCCGATCTTCTTTGCGGCAACAACCCAGGGCGTCGTGCTGGGGGCGATCACAGCCCTGGCCGGAGTTGTAGGGCTCGCCCTGGTCGCTCGAAATGCCGGAGAAGACTTGATGGATCCGCGCTTCCTGCAGATGGCTGCGTTCTACGCCCTGGTAGGCATCACCTTCGCCCAGGCCTACCGGATCCTGATCGAAGAGCCCGAGACGCGCCGTCCCGAGGCATCGTTGGCCGAACAAGCCGCTCGGCTCGAAGAAGCCCACCGGCTGCTCGCCGAACTCGCCGATCTCGCCACCACCGACGACCTCAGCCCGATCACCATCGGACGGAGCGCGCTGCGAGACGTTGCCGCAACAATCCCCTACGCCTCGGGTTCCGTTTCCCTTGTCGAATCCAGTGGCGAGACCGTCGTTGCGACTCGCGGTCAAGCGCCCGCCGGTTCAGCAGGAACCGACTACCCGATCGACTTCGACGGCCAGCGGCTTGGAACCCTGACACTGTGGCCGATGGCAGGCGCGGACCTCGAGCTTCACCGAAGACAGATCGAACGCACTCTCCGACCTGTCGCGTTGGCCTTCGACAACGTCGTGCTCCTCCAGACCATCGCCCATCGGTCCGTTCGGGAGGAGCGCATACGCGTGGCCAGGGAGTTGCACGACGAGATCGGGCCATTGCTGGTATCGGTCGGGCTCGGTCTCGACGTTGCGATCCAAAGCGATGACATCGACGACAAGACCGCCGCTCACCTCGCCGGCCTGCGGGAAAACGTCGGGAAGCTGGTCGACGACGTCAGGCGGACGGTGACCGTGCTGCGCTCCACCCAGGCAACGACCGTCACCGAGCACGCCCACAATCTCGCTGCCGATGTTGATTCGAGTGGCCCCTCCATCATCGTCGACATCGAGGAGGAAGGTGTTCTCGGCGAGCGCGAGATTGCGCAGTTGGGCGCCATCATGACCGAGGCCGTCCGCAACGCCCTCGAGCACGCACGGGCCAAGGTGGTGCGGATCGAGGGGAAGGTGGATCGCGATCGTGTTCTGTTGCGCATCACAGATGACGGCGATGGGTTCGACCCCGAGCCCGAACCCGAGGGCAGATATGGCCTGATCGGCATGCGGGAGCGTGCCAGGGAGATCGGCGCCAATCTCACCATCGATTCATCCGAGGGTCGCGGGACCGTCGTGACCGTGGCCTGGGACGTGCGATGAGTCAGCCGATTCGCGTCGTCATTGCCGATGATCACGTTCTCGTCCTCGATGGGCTGCGGCAGGCACTAAACGCGCTTCCCGACATACAGGTCATCGCCGTCGCCACGACCGGTGACGAGCTGGCGTCCGTCCTCGAGCGAGTCGATCCCGACGTGATACTCGTTGATATCGAGATGCCGGGCCGAACCGGCCTGAGCGTGCTGCGCGACCTGAAAGACCCTCCACCTGCCCTGGTGGTAACCATGCATACCGAGGATGAGTACCGGCAACGAGCTGCCGCTGCGGGAGCTGTCGGGTTCCTGTCCAAGGCCACACCCCTTCCCGAGCTGGCGGCAGCGGTGCGAGCCGCCCACGACGGGGTGATACTGCTGGATGTCGACGACCTCGGATCAGCTCTGGCGCCGTACCGCGAGGCCCGCTTGTCCCCAGGCGCCGAATCGCTCACTGCAAGAGAACGCGAGCTGTTGGCACTGCTCGCCGGGGGGATCTCCGGTACCGATGAGCTCGCCGAGGAGATGTTCATCTCACAAAAGACAGTGAAGAACCACCTGGCGAGCATTTACGAGAAGCTTGGGATCTCGGATCGAGCCCAGGCCGTCGTCGAGGCCATCCGTCTCGGACTCGATCGCCCACCAGACAGGTGAGTCACGAGTCGCAAGACCCGAGCAAGAATCGGCTGTTCCTGACTTGTGACTTGTGACTTGTGACCCCAAATGGGTCGCCCGGCTCATACAGCCGGGGGGAGGGCCGTGCCGATAATGATGACTGTGGATCACCCTTGAGGAGGTAAGACATGCTTCGTCTTTGGACGGCCTACCAGAGCCGGTTCATTCAGGATGAAGAAGGTGCCAGCATGGTGGAATACGCCTTGCTCGTTGCACTCATCGCCGTTGTCGTGATCGCAGCTGCCCTGTTCTTGGGCAACTCGATCAGCGGCAAGTTCAGCGAAGTCGGCGCCACGCTCGAAGCGACGTAACCGACAACGCGACTACAAGCAGGATGGGGCGCCCGAAAGGGCGCCCCATCCTTTCGTCGCAAGTCGCAAGTCGCAGACGCAAGTCCGAGTCGTCAGTCGTCAGTCCTCAGCAAGAAGCGCACACACAGAGTGTGAAGGCTAAGACTGAAGGCTGAAGGCTGAAGGCTGAAGGCTGAAGGCTGATGGCTGATGACTGGTGGCTCGTCATATCGGGCCGAAATAGGTCGCCCGGCCCCTCCACGAATGCAGCGGCGATGCCGATATTGACCTCGGTGGATAACGAGGAGGGGACAACGTGACTCGACTTTGGGCGGCCTACCAGAGCCGATTCATAGCGGATGACACGGGTGCCAGCATGATCGAATACGCGCTGCTGATCGCACTCATCGCCATGGTGGTCATCGCCGGTGCCGTCTTTTTCGGTACCGAGCTCAGTGAGAAGTTCAGCGAAGTCGGCGACACCATGGACGCCGCCTGAGCGCCACCCACGCTGGAAGTCCTCATCATCCCTAACTAGACCTCGTTCCCTGACTAGCTACTTCGCCGACAGAATATGGTCCGATCGACCCCTGCCCAGGGCCACCGCCAACGGCCATACTGATGTGAAGCGAATCGCTCGCAAGGAGGTGGGAGATGCTTCGTCTTTGGTGGGGCTACCAGAGCCGGTTCATTCAGGATGAAGAGGGTGCCAGCATGGTGGAATACGCCTTGCTTGTTGCACTCATCGCCGTTGTCGTGATCGCAGCTGCCCTGTTCCTCGGCGACCAGATCAGC
>JADFIY010000213.1 GCA_022566415.1 Acidobacteriota bacterium | reverse complement strand
CTTGCGACTTGCGACTTGCGACTTGCGACTTGCGACTTGCGACTTGCGACTCTTACGGCTTTCTCAAGCCCCAGATCCCGTCATCACCCAGCACTCCATCGATGAGCCGCAGCCGCTCGAGCACGTCGCCGCTCAGCGCCGCCATGTTGGTATCGACATGGAGCACCGGGCCGTGGCGATATAACGTCGGTGTTCCGGAAACGCCGAGCTTGCGGCCCTCCAGGGTTGACTCGGCAACCTTGTCGAACCAGTCCACGTTTGCGACCGATGGGGCCGCCACGCGCGCCGCATCGGCGGCAGCGGCAAGCGTGTCGGGGTCGCCGAGGTCGGCGCCCTGGTGGTGGCGGAGAGCGAGCAGCGCCTGGAGATAGGCCCCGTGCCGCTCCGGGTACTCCTCGCGGACGGCCACATAGCTGGCCAACGCTCTGCGGTTGGGGACATCGCCCTTGGCGTCGAACGGGCGCCAGTCCATGCGTAGATCGGCACCCGCCTTCGAGGCCACGGTGAGGAAGCGGTAGAACCACCACACCGCAGGGTTCACGAAGTCGAAGTAGACCCGGCCTTCAAAGCGCATGACGGGCGCAGTCTCCAGGGTGGCGGGGACGCACGCAAGTTTGTGTCACAGCCGTTCTCTATCGTTGTATCGAACACCTGTTCGGGGTACCGTCGATCACCGGAGGGCCGATGCTCGTAGGACAGAGGAAATTCGACGAGATGGGGGCTCCACTCCACGCCGTCCCGTTCTGCATCCTCGACCTGGAGACCACCGGCGCCAGCGCCGCCGACTGCGAGATCACCGAGATCGGGGCGGTCAGGTACGTGGGGGGCGAGCTGGATGGCACCTTCCAGACCCTGGTCGACCCCGGTGTTGCCATCCCGCCCTTCATCACGGTGCTGACGGGGATCACAGAGGCGATGGTGGTCAAGGCGCCGACGATCGACCAGGCGCTGCCATCGTTCCTCGAGTTCATCGGTGATGCGGTGCTCGTCGGGCACAACATCCGCTTCGACCTCTCCTTTCTCCAGGCCGCAGCGCGGCGACTCGGCTACGAACCGCTGCCCAACCGCTCGGTCGACACGATCGGGCTCGCTCGCCGCTTGGTGCGTCAGGAGGTGCGGAACCTAAAACTGTCCTCGCTGGCAAAACACTTCCGCTCACCTACGCCACCAACGCACCGTGCCCTCGACGACGCCATGGCGACCGCCCATGTCTTCTTCGCTCTCCTCGAACGTGCAGGAACGCTGGGCGTCACCCATCTCGACGAGCTGCTCACGCTGCCAACGGCACGCGGGGCCCCGCACTATGACAAGATCGAGCTCGCCGCCGATCTTCCCCGGCGACCCGGCGTCTACTTCTTCCTGGACCAAAATGGGTCTGTCATGTATGTGGGGAAGGCCAAGAACCTTCGGACCAGGGTGAAGTCGTATTTCTACGGCGATGATCGCAAGACCGTCGCCAACATGCTCCGTGAGCTCGACCGGATCGATCACCAGACGTGCGCAACCGAGCTCGAGGCGGAGGTGGTGGAGCTTCGCCTCATCGGCGAGCACCGGCCTCGGTACAACCGTCGCTCTCGACCGCCTCGCAGTCCCCACTGGGTGAAGCTGACCGACGAGCGCTACCCGCGACTGTCGATGGTCCGGAGCGTCCTCGACGACGCCGCGCTCTACCTCGGCCCGTTCCGGTCGAGGAAAGCCGCCGAGGTCGTCGTCCACGGCATCTGGGACGCAGTGCCGATCCGCCGGTGTAACGGACGGGGCAACCGACGCAGTGCGGCCTGCTCTTTCTCCCAGCTCGGTGTCGCTGGATGCCCTTGCGATGGGTCGACCACCGAGGGAGAGTACACCGAGGTAGTCGACCAGCTGCGGGCGGGCCTGCTCGACGACCCTTGCCTGCTCCTCGAGCCGCTCCATCGACGGATGACCACCGTGGCGCGAAGCCAGCGCTTCGAGGAAGCAGCCGACTTCCGCGACCGCTACCGGGCGCTGGCGCAAGCGTTGGAGCGAAAGCGGGCGTGGCATGCGCTGCGCGCCGCCGGGACGCTGTGGCTCGAAGACGCCACCGGTGACGGGGCCATCGTCAGAGACGGCAGCCTCGCCGCCGCCTGGAACGCAGACGGGTCCCCACCGCTCGTCGCCATGACACCACCCGCCGAACCCGGACCGGGCGTGCCCACATCCGTGGCCGCCGCCGAGGAAGCACACCTCGTCTGGCGTTGGATGACTCGCCAGGGAGTGCAGATCGTCGACGCCTCCGGCGCCCTCAGCCTCCCGACGCGTCCGGTGCCGCCGTTACCGTAAACCCTAAGCGATCCGACAGGAACCTCGGCGTCGGGGGCGATCAGCACGATGCCATCCGGATCGAGGGCCCCAAACACGAGCACATCGGAGCGGAAGCCGCGGACGGGCATTTGGATCGAACACGGTGACGGCAACGACCTGCCTCCCCTACCGGAGCTTCCGCTCCATACCGGTCGGTGATCTCAGCCGACGACTGCAGCGTGCCAAGATCCTCGAAGTCGATCCAAGCCGGTAGGCCGGGTTCCGTGCCCCGATGTGCGGCTCGGCGCCGGTCACGGTGCCGACGCGCAGGTCCAATGTGATGAGATCTTCGATCGTTGGTGTCTCCCCGGCACGCTAGCTTCTCGGCATATGCGTTTCATCGTGCAACCCGGGACCGACCCCATTGCTCACGCCGACGCCGGGTTGCTCACTGCAATGGGCCTTCCCGGAGGTGGAGTGATCTCCCTCGGTGAGACCCATTGCCTCGTCGCACCCGGGGATGTTCCGACCCCAAACTCCCTCCTGGTCGGTCCACGAACACGATCCAATGCCGACGTCGCTTACGGGTCGGCGGTCAACGCCGAGCGCGCCCTCGTTCCCGAGGCACGCCGCGTGATCGTCGACGGGGTAATGGACCTCGACCCGCGCCATCTCGCCAGGTCGCTTCAGGGCAGCGTCGTGTCCGAGGGTGACGTCGCTCTGATCCACCGCTCGTATGGGGATGAGAGCAGCGAGTTGGTCGAAGTGCGAGTCGACCTGGTCGAACCGGGCAGCACCGGTCTCGTGGGAAGCCGCACGCTGGTCAGCACCCAGGACGGAACGGGCACATCCGGATCACGAAGCCACGCCGAGCCACCAACGACGGCGCACGCGATGATCGTCGGGCTCGAAAAAGAGCTGGACACCCTCACCGGCTGGCTGACGTTGCTCACCGCTCCAGGTGATCTCCCGCGATCGTGGGGACTGCCGGAAGTGGCGGGCGTCATTCTCGAAGGGCCTGCCGGTGGCGGAAAATCGGAGCTGGTCACGGCCGCCGCCCAAGCGGCCGGTTGCCAGATCCACGAGGTAGCGGTCGACCTCGTCTTCAAACCGGAACGCCTGCTCACGCTGTTGGAAACTGCGGTCAAGACAACCGAAACGCCGGCGGTGATCTTCATCATGGGGCTGATTGCGACGGCCCTGACCGCGCTATATTTCAGCGTGGTAAACGGCCGCACAAGATACGCCAACGCACTGGTTGATGCCCGCACAGAAGAGCTCGTAAAAATGAACGAGAACCGCGAGTATATTCTTCAGGAACTGAAAAAAACCAACGAGGATCTGGAATCTTTTGCCTATGTGGCGTCCCATGATCTGAAAGCGCCGCTGCGCGGGATCGACAATCTGGTGACCTGGATAACC
>JADFIY010000212.1 GCA_022566415.1 Acidobacteriota bacterium | reverse complement strand
GTCGACCACTGGGTCGGCTCCGCGGGCGGCGGCAACGATCCGGCGCAACCCGGGATGGTGCGCCCCCTGCCAGTAGACCTTGTCGCAAGACGAGCAGAGCCAAAAGTCATCGACATGACGGCTGGTCCCGGGTCCTCATGGTGTTCGGAGGCGCACTCGAGAACGGTCGAGTTCGTCAGTCGAGGTGACTCCGAGCAGTTGGAGTGTGCGCACATACTCGGTGCGAAAGATCTCGAGGGCACGGTCCACGCCGGCCCGGCCTCCTGCCATCAGCCCATAGAGATAGGCGCGACCCACCATGGCGGCGTTGGCGCCGAAGGCCACGGCGGCGGCGATGTCGGCGCCGTTCATGATCCCCCCGTCGACGTATACTTCTGACCTGTCGCCGACCGCGTCGACCACATGGGGTAGAAGCTCCAGAGTGGTGGGAGCGCGGTCGAGTTGGCGCCCACCGTGGTTCGACACGATGAGGGCGTCGACGCCTCGGTCGACGGCGGCTATGGCGTCGTCGACGTTCTGGATTCCCTTGATGACCAGCGGCCCGTCCCATACTTCCCTTATCCAGGCGACGTCGTCGAATCCGACCGAAGGGTCGAATACCCGATCGATCAGCTCGGCGACCGTCCCGCCCGAGTCTTTGAGGGTGGCGAAGGTAAGCGGTTCGGTGGTGAGGAGGTCCCACCACCACGCGGGATGCAGGGCACCGTCGAGGATGGTCTTGATGGTGAGTCGCGGTGGTATCGACAGCCCGTTGTAGACGTCGCGGAGCCGGGCGCCGGCCACGGGTACGTCGACGGTGAGGACCAGAGCAGAGTATCCGCCACGACGGGCGCGTTCGATCAGGTCCTTGGAGAACTCGCGATCTTTCCAGACGTAGAGTTGGAACCATCTGGTGACGTCGGGAACGGCCGCCGCGAGATCATCGATCGACGTCGTGCCCAACGTGGAAAGTGCGTACGGGATTCCCGCTGCGGTGGCAGCCTGGGCCACCGCCACCTCTCCCTGGGTGTGCATCATCCGGGTGAAGCCGGTCGGTGAGAGGGCGAGCGGCATTGAGGCGGGCTTGCCGAGAATGGTGGTTGACGGGTCGACGGACGACACGTCCCGCAGCACGCTGGGTACGAACTCCACCTGCCGATAGATCTCTCTGGAACGGTTGAGGGTGATCTCTGCTTCGGCGGCGCCGTCGGTATAGTCGAAGGGCGCTCTCGGCGTTCTCGACTTGGCGAGGCGTCTCAGGTCCCAGATGGTCGGGGCCTCCTTGGCCCGCGCGGCGCGTGAGATACTCGGGGCCTTGACTCGTAGCAGTTCCCTCAGTTCGCTCCAGCGGGGTGCTCGGCGTTTCGTCCTCACGCTATTCACTCCGTCACGCAATCCTGGTTGTGGTCGTGCTCATGGCGACTCCCGCGGGCCGATGAATCAAGGGCTCGCCCCACAGGGCATCGAAGATCATGTCCGCCCCGTCCCTGACGGCGTCTCCTTGTTGATCGGGGAAGTCGTCGTCGGTGAGGGCGGCGGCAGCGTTTATCGGATCGGCGATGGCCGCCAGCCGCTCCAAGTTGCGGCCGACGCCGACGACCCTTCCCGCTCCCCTCAGGCATGCCATCTGGAGAGCGATCCGCCCGGTCGTGCCCGTAGCCCCCAGAACAACGACCGTGTCCCCTGGGGAAACCGCCGCCCTCCAGGTGGCGGCAGCCATCCTGCCAGCGCCGCGGTGCCCAAGGCACCTGCGCCCCCGGCGTCGATGTCCTCCGAGAGCTCGATCAGCTCTTCTCATCTCACGAACACGGTGGTTTGATATCCACGTCAACCAAAAACGACTGTTCGGTTTCCGGCGACTATAACCTTTTGTTCGGCATGGGCTCGTACGGCGGTCGTAAGGACCCGGCTCTCGATCTCTCGCCCCCTACGCAGCAAGTCGTCGAGCGACTCTCGATGATTCGCTTCGGTGACTCCTTGAGCGATGATGGGGCCCTCGTCCAGTTCGGTTGTTGCATAGTGAGCGGTCGCGCCGATGAGTTTGACGCCCCGTTCCAGTGCTCTGTGATATGGCCTGGCGCCCGCAAACGCTGGCAGGAACGAATGATGAATGTTGATGACCCTGTTTGGCCAGTCAGACACGAAGCGGTCGATTGGCAACAGTCCAGCCGGGAAGGGTCGGATGTGACGTACGTCCTGGAGGACGCGCCGACTCAGAAAGGCGACGCGGATGCCTCGAGAGTCGGGTTCGCCTTCGACCGAATGTGGCATCGGATGAGTCAGTTCGGCCTGTAGTGCGGCTAGGGCTCCATTGGGTCCGACCTCTTGCAACCCGAGCACATGGGGCTTGATCGCATCTATGACCGCCGCCAATGAGGCGAGCTTCTGATCGAAAGCGGTCTGAGTGTCTGGCCCGTCGTCTTCGGCGGCAGGCAGGAACAGGTTCTGGACGTTCCAGGTCATCACGGTGAACTTGGCCATACGGGTACCTTCTTCGATGGTCGCCGCCCAAGCTACGCGACATGTGACCTGTTGACCGGTCGGTGCTCGGACCAGCCACAGGGACAGATAGCGGCTATCCGTCGGAGGGGATCATGGTGAGGGTTCTGGTGAGTGGATGGGGAGGGCGGGTGTTCAGGCTGGGAGGGTGGTATCAGCCGAGAGAGGAGATCGAGAGGGACGGAGTGAGGCCCTGGAGCGGCTGCACGGCCAGCTGCGGGATTCGCTTCATACCCTGATCACGTCTGAGGACTGGCAGCAGGCTTTGGCGGTGGCGGCCCGCTTCCACGACTACTCGTTCGCCAACACTCGCCTGATCTGGTCCCAAGCGCTCTCCCGAGGCTTCCAACCGACCCGTGTCGCCGGTTATCGGACATGGCAGACTCTGGGTCGCCAGGTTCGCCACGGAGAAGCGGGTCTGCAGATCCTCGCTCCGCTAACCCGCAAGGTCGAAGTCGAAGACGGCGAGGAGGAGGAACGGCGGGTGGTCGGCTTCCGGGTAGTCCACGCCTTCGACCAGTCACAAACCGATGGCGAACCCCTCCCCGAGATCGGGACCAAGCTCGTCGAAGGGGATCTGCCAGCCCAATGGGGGATCGTCACCAACCTGATAACCAAAACAGGCTTCAAACTTCGGGTCGCCGATGTCGATCGGCTTGGGGACGCCAACGGGATCACCGACTGGCGGACACGGGAGGTGGTGATCCGAGCCAGCCTTCCCGGAGCGCAGCGGTTCAAAACCGCGGTCCACGAGCTGGCCCACATCAATCTGCACCAACCCAACTCTCAGGGTCGTCCCAACTGTAGGGGCATCGCCGAGGTGGAAGCCGAGTCCGTCGCCTACATGGTATGCGCCGCCGTAGGCGTGGACACCACCGGCTACAGCCTCCCTTACGTGGCCTCCTGGTCGGGAGGCGATCTCGACAAGGTGACCGCAACCGCCGACCGTGTGATCCGCTGCGCCCACCAGGTCATCACCCGACTCGAAACCGGCCGACGAATGGAACAAGACCGCTCCCCGACGGTCACAACCGGTGAAGAAGAGCCCACCCCGACAGGTCTTCCTAACGCCGCGGAGACACCCCAGGTGACAACCGGTAGGACTGGGGAGGCGGAGGCAGCGTTGCGTTCGGCCATCTCCTACTACCAAGAACAGCTGGGTAGAGACGACGGGGCACAGGCTTTCCTGGAGCAACGTGGCATTAGTCACCAGTCCGTCGACCGGTGGCA
>JADFIY010000211.1 GCA_022566415.1 Acidobacteriota bacterium | reverse complement strand
CGCCGACGCTCCGCCAGCGGAACTGATCGCGGTCTCGCTGCTGCCCGCCCTCACCGTCATCATCGGACACGTCGCCCACCTCAGCCGGCTGTTGCGGGCCGGCTTCATCGAGACCATGAACAGCGATTTTGTCGAGCGGGCCCGACTATCCGGCATTCCCGAGATGCGTATCGTGCTGCGGCACGCTCTTCCGGCTTCGGTGATTCCGATGCTCAATTCGGCGGCATTGTTCATCGCCGGCCTGCTGTCGGGCCTGGTGGTGGTGGAGAAGGTATTCGGCTACCCGGGGCTGGGCCTCGAACTGATCGACTCGGTGGCGCGGCGTGAAGTCCATGTGGTTCAGGCCATCACCTTCCTGGCCGCGTCCTTGATCATCTTCATGAACCTGCTCGCCGACCTGTCGATCATCCTTCTCGACCCGCGAGTTCGGAGTCACGGCCGTGGCTAAAACGTCGCCAATGAAAATTCTCACCCACAGCCCCGGAACGGCCATCGGTGTGGTTCTGGTGGTGGGGCACGTCCTTATTGCCGTGCTGGCGCCGCTGCTGGTTCCCTACGGGCCGACGTCGCTGGTCGGCGCGCCCTTGCTCGCGCCGGGATCGCCGGACTTCCTGTTGGGAACCGACATCCTCGGGCGTGACTACCTGTCGCGACTGATGATGGGGGGACGCACGTCGCTCACGATAGCCATGGTCGGCGTCTTGGGAGCGGTCCTGATCGGCAGCTTTATCGCTGTCTGGGCGGCCTATGTGGGCGGAATGGTCGACGACGTGGTGATGCGGATCGTCGACACCAAGCTATCCATACCGGGCATTCTTTTCGTCGCCCTGTTCGTCGTCGGCTTCGGCCGCTCGGTTCCGGTCCTCACCATCGTCATCGGCCTCAGCTACATGCCGGGAGCGA
Organism: Acidobacteriota bacterium; assembly: GCA_022566415.1. Taxonomy (GTDB): domain Bacteria; phylum Actinomycetota; class Acidimicrobiia; order Spongiisociales; family UBA5794; genus JACZST01. Next base: position 2,817 of record JADFIY010000211.1, on the reverse strand, counting down.
TCCGCATCATTCGCTCCCAGGCGATGACCCAGGTGCCGCTCGGTTACGTCAAGGCGGCCCGGCTGCGCGGTGAATCGGCGTTGTCGGTGATCGTCCGGGAGATCGCGCCCAACGTGGCCGAAGTGATCGTGGTCGAATTCGCGATCCGCACTTCCTCGGCCATTCTGGCGGTCAGCGCCCTGTCCTTCCTGGGGCTCGGCATCTCGCCACCGATACCCGACTGGGGACTGATGATCGCCGAGGCGGTGTCCTATATCCACACCGCGCCTTGGCTGGTACTGCTGCCAGCGGCGTTCATCAGCACACTGGTCATCGGTATCAACTTCGCGACCGACGGACTGGCAAACGCGCTTGGCCTCGACGCGGCGCGGGGGCTCGGCTGATCATGCGATTGCTGGATGTCAATCACCTGTCGGTCGGCTACCTTGATGTTCGCAACGAACTGGTCCCCGCGGTCGACGACGTCAGCTTCTTCCTCGACAAGGGGGAATGCCTCGGCATCGTCGGCGAGAGCGGTTGTGGCAAATCGACCCTGGCCCGGGCCCTCATGGGATACTTCCGCCCAGGAAGTCGGCCGATGGGTGGGCGCGTCCTGCTGGAAGGACGGGACACCTTGACGGCCGACGCCGCCAGCCTGCGGGAATTGCGCGGCCGGCGCATCGCGATGGTGCCCCAGAACCCCCTGAGTTCGTTGACCTACCACATGAGGGTCGGACCCCAGGTCGCCGAGATTCTGGAAATACATCGCGGCCTCGACGCCAAGGCCGCCCGGAGCCGCACACTCGAGCTGTTCGAGGCCACCAACCTTCCCGACCCGGAGCGCCTCTACCGCCGGTTCCCCCACGAGATCTCCGGCGGCCAGCGCCAGCGGGTGGTGATCGCGGCGGCACTGGCCTGCGAGCCGGCGGTGATGATCCTCGACGAGCCGACGACCGCGCTCGACACCATCACCGAGATGCAGGTTCTCAAGCTGGTCAAGGATCTGCGCGACACGACCGAGACCTCGATCGTCTACATCACCCATGACCTGACCTTGACCGACTACATGTGCGACCGGGTGTTGGTGATGCTGGACGGCAGGATCGTCGAGCACGGCATCGCCTCCGAGGTCTTCGAATCTCCGAACGAGGACTATACCCGGATGTTGGTTTCGGCGATCCCACGCATCGATACCGGACCACCGGAGCGCAAACTCCGGCTGATGCCGACCGGCAACCCACTGCTGGAGGTCGATGAACTGTCGTTCACCTACCGGGTCCCGTGGTCGCCGAAGTCGATCTTCGCCAAGCCCCGGACCACCCCGGCGGTCGATCGGGTATCGTTCCAGGTGGGGAGTGGCGAGACGCTGGGCCTGATCGGCGAATCGGGGAGCGGCAAATCGACCATCGCCAACATCCTGGTCGGCCTGGACGCGCCCGGATCGGGACGCGTGGCCTTCGACGGGCACCGTCTGGACGGATCGGAAAAGGGCCGCACCCTCGAGCAGCGCCGGCGAATTCAGATCATCTTCCAGGACCCGCTGTCGTCCCTCAATCCGCGGCACCGGGTCGAGACCATCCTGACCCGGCCCCTGAGTATGTTCTTCGGCACCCGTCGCCGCGAGGCTCGGGATCGGGCGGTCGAACTGCTCGCCGAGGTCGACCTGCCGGCGGACATCCTGAACCGTTTCCCGCGCCAGCTTTCCGGCGGGCAGCAACAAAGAGTGGCCATCGCGCGGGCCTTCGCGGCGGAGCCCGACCTCATTCTGTGTGACGAGGTGACGTCGGCCCTCGACGTCTCGGTCCAGGCCCAGGTCCTCGACCTGCTGGCCCGCATCCAGCGCAAGACGGGCGCCGCCTGCGTGTTCATCAGCCACGACCTGGGAGTGATCCTGCAGGTCGCCCAACGGTGCGTCGTGCTCAAGGACGGCCGCGTCGTCGAGGCCGGCCTGACCGGACAGATCTTCGCCGATCCCGACACCGACTACACCCGGATGCTGCTCGCCGCCGCCTCCAGACAGGAACAGCCGGCCGAACCCGCCGACGCAATATGGGCCGGTAATGGCGGGCGGGCCTGAATGAAAACGACGCCGCAGTTCTTGGTCACGGTGTTCGACGCCCTGCGTCCGGACATGGTCACGCCCGAGTTGACCCCCAATTTGTGCCGGTTCATTTCCGAAGGGTGTCTGTTCCGCAACAGCCGGGCGGTCTTCCCGACCTCGACCTACACCAACGCCGCCTCGCTGGCCACCGGCGCGACGGTTTCTCGGCACGGCATCATCGGCAACCGCTATTTCGACCCCAATGTCTTCACCGACCGGCTCTTCCAACCCGGGCGCGGGGATCACATCGATGCCGGCCAGGCAGCCTACGGGGGACGACTGTACACCGCGCCCAGCATCGGCGAACTGGTAACCGAGGCCGGTTTCAGCGCGGCGGCGATCACCTCTGGAAACCTGGGAACCGCGCGGCCCTTCGATCCGAAGGCACCGACCTACGGCCGCGTGAACCTGGCCCTCAACGAGTGGGTCGCGTCGGCTCCACCGGCGGCCGCCAGGCTGCTGATCGAGAGATTCGGGGAAATCCCGGCCACCGGGCGTCCCGACTTCGCTCGCATCGAGCGGCAAATCGACATCCTCCTCGACTTCATCTACCCGGAATACGAGCCCGATGTCGCCCTCGTCTGGTTCACCGATCCCGACCAGACCTACCATTACCTGGGGATCAACTCCGAGGAGAGCCTGCAGGCGATCCGTCACGTCGATGCCCAGTTCGGACGCATCCTCGAGTGGTGGCGCAGCTCGGACCTCAGCGAGCGTCTCCAGATCCTCGCGGTTTC
>JADFIY010000210.1 GCA_022566415.1 Acidobacteriota bacterium | reverse complement strand
GGGTACCCGCAGGCTCATGCGCAGCAGGCCGACGATCAGGCCGGCCAGCCCAAGAATGGCCAGCCACCACAGCTCGCCACCGAGCCATCCGTAGTCCACGTCCTCCGGCCAGATGAGCTCGGTCCCAATGCGGACGATCTGGGTGAAGGCCAGCACGGCGACACCGGCAAGGCCGCCGATGATGATGGCGCGTCCCATACGAAGCCAGAAGACACGATCACGGGCAAATTGATCGGCTTGTTGGTCGGTCACGACGGCTCATCCATTGCAGCGAGAACTTAATCGATCCTTGTCTCGCCTCGATAGCGGCCGATCCTCTAGCCTGTCGCCGGAATCAGTGGCTCCTGAGGGGCCGAGAGCGACCTGATGGCGCGAAAGGGGTAGACCGTGACGACCGACAAGCCGAACATTCTCGTTCTGTGGGGCGACGACATCGGCTGGTACAACATCAGCCACAACAACAAGGGGGCGATGGGGTACGAGACGCCCAACATCGACCGCATTGCCCGCGAGGGGATCGAGTTCACCGATTACTACGCCCAGCAGAGCTGCACCGCCGGTCGGGCGGCGTTCCTGACAGGTCAGAATCCCGTGCGCACCGGCCTCACCAAGGTGGGCATGCCGGGGGCAGAGGTTGGGCTGCAAGCCGAAGACCCGACCATTGCCGAGCTGCTCAAGCCGCTCGGATACGCCACCGGCCAGTTCGGCAAGAACCATCTGGGTGACCGCGACGAGCACCTGCCATCCAACCACGGTTTCGACGAGTTCTACGGCAACCTGTATCACCTCAACGCCCAGGACGAGCCGGAGCACCCCGACTATCCAAAGGACGCGGCGTTCCGGGAGCGGTTCGGACCACGCGGCGTGATCCACTCGTATGCCGATGTCGGATCGAGGACACCGGCCCATTGACCAAGAAGCGGATGGAGACCATCGACGACGACGCCACCGACAGGGCGGAGCAGTTCATCCGTGATGCCCACGCCGCAGGCACCCCGTTCTTCGTGTGGTGGAACGCCACCCGCATGCACCTGTGGGTCAGGGTTAAGGAGGAGTCGCTCGGGCTCTCCGGCCAGGGCTTCTACAACGACGCGATGGTGGAGCACGACGGCCACGTCGGCCAGCTCCTCGACGTCCTCGACGAGCTCGGCATCACCGACAACACGATCGTGATGTACTCGACCGACAACGGACCGCATTACAACGCGTGGCCGGACGGCGCCATCAGCCCATGGCGGAGCGAGAAGAACTCCAACTGGGAAGGTGCGTTCCGCGTGCCGGCCTTCGCTCGCTGGCCGGGTAAGTTCCCCGCCGGGAAGACGCTCAACGGCATCGTCTCCCACCAGGAGTGGCTGCCAACGCTGCTCGCCGCCGCCGGAGAACCGGACATCGTCGCCAAGCTCCGGGAAGGTCACAAGGCCGGGGACAAGGAGTTCCGGGTTCACATCGACGGCTACAACTGCCTCCCCTACTTCATGGGTGAGACCGAAGAGTCGCCTCGCGACTGGTTCTTCTACACCAGCGACGACGGGCTGATCACCGCCATCAGACTCGGGGATTGGAAAGCCGTCTTCTACGAGCAGCGTGCCAAGACGATGGCGCTGTGGGCCGAGCCGTTCGTCGCGTTACGCCTGCCAAAGATCTTCCATCTCCGACGCGACCCGTTCGAGCGGGCCGACGAGAATTCCAACTCGTACTGGGATTGGGTCCTCGAGCACATCTTTGTGATGTATCCCATGCAGGCGCTGGCGGCCGAACAGATACAGTCGTTCGCAGAATTCCCTCCCAGGCAAAAGCCTGCGGCGTTCAACCTGGACACCATCTTGGCGCAGATGACCGACGCCGGCGGCGGTGGCATGCATTAGAGCGCTATGACCTCAACCGAGGTCTGGGCACCCCAGGTCAAGACCTTCGAATGGTGGATGCTGGCTAACTTCGCCGTGGGGGCGGGCTACAGCGCCTTCGTGTCATTGCTCATCCCACCGTTCGTGAAAGAGATCAGGGGCGACGCCTCGGCGGCCGGTGTGGTGATGGCGATCATCGCCCTTGGTGCACTCCTCGGGCCTGCGCTCGGGACCTTTGCCGACAAGTACTCGGCGCACCGTCCGCTCCTGGTGCTCGGCGTCGGTGGGATGGCGCTGGCCTTCGTCATGCTGGCGATCTCGGCCGAAAGCACCGAGCTGTTCGCCATCGACGCCATCGTGATGGGTGTCTCCATCGCCGCAGTCTCTGCGGTAGGCCCCGTGTTCATCGTCGGTGCCCGGCTCACCCGAGCCAGAACCGCTGTGAGAACGTCCAGCTCGTGACCGCGGCGAGCAGCATGCCACCGACGAGCTGGCCCGCCGGCATCATTATCGAGTAGGTCGTCAGCTGCTTGGCCTCACCCGATGAACAATCCGAACATCGGCTCGCCGTTCGATGATCCGTCGTACACGGTCATCGATACCGTGGACATGGCTACTCGCGCCATCGATGACGCCGAGATCCACACCACGGTGGCGCTCGAGGCGCGGAGCAATGTCGGCAACTACACGCTGACCACCGTCGTGTTCGCCGTAGTGCTGCTCCTGGCCGGGCTCAGCCGGCAATTCAAGAGCCGGACGGTGTCGGTCGCGTTGGGAATCGTCGCAGTGGTGCTGCTGGTGATCGGCCTCGGCGTGTTGATCGCCCTACCGACGCTCTTCTGAATCGACCGTCACTGCTCGGGCAACACCTGCACGCAGTTCTCCGGCAGGTCGTTGCCGCTGATCTTGAAGTCGTCGCAGTTGAGGAGGAAGTCGTTCCTCGCTCCGATGGCAAAACCGATGATGAGAGAGAGACCGACAGCGGCGATGACAGCCGCCTTATTGCGGCCGGGGAGTTCGGCGAAGTCGGTGTTGATCGCCGTCACCAGGATCCAGGCAACGAGGGGCAGGGAAACCACGGTCACGATCAGCGTGAGCGCAGAAGCGATCCGCTCGCTGCTGCCGATGTCGGCGGAGTTGTCGATCCATGCCGCAAGCAGCCACAGGCTGGGAAGCAGCAGGATCAGCCGCCGGGGCCAGGTGTTCGGGGGAAGGTCGCTGACGATCGAGCCGACGAAAACGATCGTCGCAATCACCCAGATCACGAGTAGCTGGTCGAAGAAGACCACGTCGAACGCACCGAAGTTGAAGCCCACCATGAAAGAGAAGGTGGCGCTGCCCGCGGCGACGAGCAACGTGGCGCGATCCGACGGCGTGCCGGTCATTGATTCATCCGTCATTTCTCCTCCAAGGGTCGCAACGGCAGAGAGGGTCGATCGTACCTCTGCGCACTCGGCCGCCTGGTCGCCTTAAAGGTGCCCGTCGACCTCCAATCACTTCGTGGCGAAGGACCTTTCCCCGGCAGGGATGTAGAAGGAGCCGAACCGGAAGACAACGGCTGCAGCTCGTGGAGGAGGCCGAAAGGGACACCCGAGTCGGGTGAGGCGGCGATGCCCACATCCGGGACTACTCAACCACCCCACGCAGCTCCCGATGTTCAGCGAGTTTCGATGGTTTGGGACGTCTGGCTCGGCGTAACGCTGCCCGATCAGCGTGATGAGCCCGATACCCGACCCGGCCACCGTTACGGGCCAGTTCCCGGCTGATCGTCGACGGGGCACGCCCCAGACGAGTCGCCACCATCCGCAAAGAGTCACCCGCAGCGACACCCCGAGAGATCTCCTCCCGCTCCACCAAAGACAAGTGCCGCAGCGATCGTCTCC
>JADFIY010000034.1 GCA_022566415.1 Acidobacteriota bacterium | reverse complement strand
CGCCAAGGGACGTATCCACATACCCGTTTTCCGCCGCCGCCGCCATTCCCTCGACGTGCGCCTCGGTCCGCAGGCTGGGTTCGTACACCACCCAGGACAGAGCAGCGGCGTCTGCACCGTGCTGGACCTCAATGCTCTGCCAGAACAACCAGCCCAGATCCACCGCCATCGCCGCCGCCCCCATCAACACGACCAGCATGATCGCCATCAGCGGCAAGATCGCACCACGTTCGCTGCAGACGACCGGCACACGATCGACGTCGCTCACTACAGGGCGCTCAACACGAGGTCAACCCGGTACCGAACAGGTCGGGCTCCATCCTCGCCCGCGCCGTCTCATGCCACGTCTGCGGTCCTAGCCCGAGTACACCGGTGACCCAGGTATGGGTGTATCGGACCTGAACACCGATCGTATGCACACCGTCGGTGTCGAGCGTGATATCGCGTTCGCACGGCTTGTAGCCGGCAGGACTCCCGTACACCGCCGGTCCCAGGTTGGGGTCGGGGCATGGGTTCCAGCCACAGGCGCCACCATCCGGGGTATACCGATCCCATTTCGTGTCCACCGGGGTGCCGTCGACGGCGGCGAGGAAGATGTCGACGTGAACAATCGCCCCAAGGTCGCCCTTGAGACCGGCGTACAACGCATTGAGAATCTCGATGTCGGCGTAATCGTCGGTGCCGAGCACGGTGGCGTTGCGGGTCGCCTGGTTCACCGCGTGCGACATATCGAGCTTGTCCTTGAAGGCGATCCCGAATTCGAGCATCCCGAAAACCATCAGGACGAGGACCGGCACCACGATAGCCATCTCAACGGCTACCGCACCCCGTTCCCCTCGGTCACCCCGAGTCTTGCCCACGCGCATGATTACACCCCTCATCAGCAGCTATCCAATGCGGTCTATGACTGCTATCGGTGGTGGACGGAGCGAACTTGACTGCACCCGGTATGGCTTCCCGTTCGGTCAGAAGGACTAGTCAGGAGGCCTCGGTCGTCAGTCATCAGTCTCAGCGGGAGCCAAACCAGGAGTGGACTTTCTTGCGTTGCTGAAACTGAAGACTCTTCTGACTGGGGAATGAAGACTCTTTCTGCCAGAAGACTGAAGGCTGAGGACTGGCGGCCGACGGCCGGAGACCCCTTACTCGCTGATCCGGATCGGGTTCCCAACAACGAACGCCGTCCAGGTGGTGGTGTCGTTGACGCTGCCGGTGTACACGTACCTGAACCTGTACCAGCAGGCGAGCCCGGTGCAGGTGTAGCTATCCGGGATGGGGACGGTGATGGTGAGCAGTTCCCCATTGAACCGCTTGTCCGGTGCGCTGATGACGCACGGTCCCAACGAGCCGGATTCCCCGTCGTCGGACTCCCAGCTGCAATCGGCAAGCGCGCCGCTACCGTCATAGAACTCCAACTGGTCCCCTCCGCTGCCACCCGAAATATCCCCAACATCGAACAACTCGATGATGAGATCCTTACCGGCGTGCAACGCCTCCACCTCGGCGAGGAAGATCACGGTGGCGCTCCCAGCATCGGGGTTGGCGTACACCGACATGTCACCCAGACCAAAGATGCTCGGAGCCGGGCCGCTGGTGGTGACCCGGAACGAGAACTTGTTGTACGAGTTCTGGTCGTCGTCGTGTTCCAGCATCACCCGCAGTGGATAGATGCCAGGACCTCGATCGAAGTCGACGGCGCAACCCGACACCCTATCTGCCGACGTGGCCATGTCGTCCCACAGCTGCCCGATCAACGACTGCGGAGAGACGTCCTCCCAATCATCCCAGTTGGTGTCGTCCCAGCCGGCAACATCGACACTGCGACCCGGACTCCGCGGATCGTACTTGATCACACACAGCAGGTCGTTGCCGTCTGTGGTGTCCAACGGAGTGGGGTCCGGTCCATACAACATGAACCAGGTGATGCCCGAGGATTGCTGGTCACCGGTGAGGAACTTGCCACAGGTACCCGAACTGAAAGGACAGTCATACCACGGGCCATCGAAGATCTCCACCGCCAGGTTGCTGGCACCCGTAGGGACCTCGATGCCATACACATAACCACCCGACGCATTGGCCTGCCCCGGATTCAACGAAGGACGGTGCTCCGGGTTCAGCGTGCAACCCTGCCCAGTCTCGCCGCCGGCGCACCCGTCGCCGTAGCGATCCCCGTGATCCTTCTTCGCCCATGTTCCATGGATGCTGACCCAGAACCCCGGTGTCAAGCCTCGGGATGGGTCGGCCCCCAGATACGCCTCCGGGCTGCCAAGGAAGAGGGGTAGCGTGTATTGGGCCACCGCCGTGCGTTGGATGTTCACCGAATCGATCCCGAACACCTTCATGAAAAAGGTTGGCACCGAGTGGGTGACGGTCGCTCGTAGCTGGTTGTCCCGCTCCACCAGCGACGGATCGTCGACGAAGTCGATGATCTGGACCGTATCCGACCCGCCGAGCGACGTATCCACATACCCGTTTTCCGCCGCCGCCGCGATCCCCTCCGTATGGGCCTCGGTTCGCTGGTCGGGCTCATAGACCACCCCGGACAGAGCGGCGGCGTCCGCACCGTGCTGGATCTCGATGCTGTGCCAGAACAACCAGCCCAGATCGACCGCCATCGCCGCCGCCCCCATCAACACAACCAGCATGATCGCCATCAAGGGCAAGATCGCACCACGCTCGCTGCAGCGGACCGGCACACGATCGACGTCGCTCATGCATGGGTCTTTCATGGACAAGAGGCCCCCCCACTACCGAACAGGTCGGGCTCCATCCTCGCCCGCGCCGTCTCATGCCACGTCTGCGCCGGGAGCCCGAGCACGCCGGTGATCCAGGTGTGGGTGTACACCGCCTGGACACCGATCGTATCCACACCGCCGCCGAGCGTGATGTCGCGTCCACATGGCGGATAATCGGCGGGATTCCCGTACACCGGCACGCCGCTGCCGGGGTCTGGACAGGGATCCCATCCGCAGCTCGACCCATCGGGCTGATATCGGTCCCACACCAAGGGGGTACCGCTGGCGTTGGCCTTGAAGATGTCGACGCGGACGATCACCCCCAGCCTCCCAGAAAGGCCGGCTGCCAGCGCATCGAGAATCTCGATGTCGGCATAATCGTCGGTACCAAGCACGGTGGCGTGCCGGGTCGCCTGATTCACCGCATGTGACATGGCGAGCTTGTTGGTGAACGCCAAACCAAACTCGAGCATCCCGAACGCCAGCAGGACCAGCACCGGCACCACGATGGCCATCTCCACCGCCACCGCACCGCGGTCCCCGCGACGGAGAATGCCGAGCCTGGTAACGCCGCGGCTATCCATGGTGATCCGCGCCTGCGATCAGCATGACGGGTTCTCCACACCGAACCGGGTCGGCTCGATCCTCGCCCGGGTTGTCTCGTGCCAGGTAGAGGTGGAGAAACCGAGCACCCCCGTGACCCAGGTGTGGGTGTACTCCACCTGGATCCCGATGGTGTCCACACCATCGGTCGGGTCGAACGCCGTATCCCTGATGCACGGGGGATAGCCGGCGGGGCTGCCATACACGACCGGGCTCACCACCGAGGGATCGGGGCAGGGATCCCAATCACAGGGCACGCCATCGGCGTCTGGTAAGTACCGGTCCCATACCATGGGGGACCCATCGCTGTCGGCCTTGAAGATATCGACGTGCACCACCGAGTCGATGCTGGCGGCACCGACCAGGCCTTCCTCGAAGGCCCGGAGAATCTCGATATCGGCGATGTCCTCATTGCCAAGCACCGCGGCGTCCCGGGAGGCCCGGGTCACCGCATGCGTCATCGCCAGCTTGTCCTTGAAGGCGAGCCCGAATTCGAGCATCCCGAAAATGAGCAAGATAAAAATCGGCATCACGACGGCCATCTCGACCATCACAGCACCGCGTTCTCGATGCATCGACTCCCACCTCCGGGCAACGGCTCACCCCAACCCGCCGCTTCGGCCACCCTACCGCGACGATCCCAGGGGCGGTACCAGTTCACGAGCGAATACCATGGCTCAGAACTCGGCCGGGATGGCGGTATGGAAGCCGCGGCGGACCCAAAATCCGCCGGGCGCAAGCCCACGATACCCTAGCCGGGATGGCGGAATGGAAGACGCGGCGGACTCAAAATCCGCTGGGCGCAAGCCCGTGTGGGTTCGAATCCCACTCCCGGTACGAAATCCCGCCTCGCCGTCGGGCGTCCAGAACCCCAGTGATAGCAGCGAATACGGGGAGGTCATCCTCGCTTCGACCCCTACCCGTGCCCGAAGGTCAAGTCCCTGGTGTCGCTCCCCAAGCGGCCAGTACTCACTGGTTCTAATCCCACTCCCGCTACGGGAACCCTCGTCACGCTCATTAGCGGCCGCGGTCTCGATCGATCCGGTCACTAGTTCGATTGGGGCACCACGAAAATGACCCCAGCGCAGCGAGAGTCGACAGCTCAAGCTGCTCGGTCAAAGCTCAGAACCTCTCATCGCGGCGGCGAGCTCGTCCACCGCCGCTCCGAGCGCCTCGGCCGCTCGCTCCGGATCTTCAGCTTCGAGCACTCGCCGGACCAGGGCGCTGCCGACGATCACGCCGTCGGCGACCGCACCGGCTTCCGAGGCCTGATCAGGCGTCGAGATGCCAACGCCGAGCACGAGCGGGAGATCGGTGGCGGCTCGCACCCGCTGTGCCAGCTCGCCGGCGGTTGCCGCCAGCTCGCTTTGTTCCCCGGTAACCCCGAGCCTGGCCACACCGTAGAGAAAGGCAGGTTGTGCAGCCACGATCCGTTCGAGCCGCTCATCGGTCGTTGTCGGGGCGACGAACAGCGCCATTCCAACGTCGCGTCGCCGGCCGCCTTCGAGAAATGGCGTTGCCTCCTCGACGGGCAGGTCGGCAATGATCATCCCCACCGCACCACCTGCTGCTATCGCATCAACGAAGCGGTCGATGCCGTACTGCAGAACCGGATTGGCGTAGGTCATGACGATGACCGGTTTGCCGGTGGTTGCGGCAACCTGATGGACGAGCTCGAGGCCGGCGTCAATCGTCATCCCCAGGTTGATGGCGCGACGACCCGCCGACGCGATGACCGGTCCGTCCATGAGCGGGTCGGCGTAGGGGATCCCAACCTCGAATCCGTCGGCTGCCGTCATCGCCTGGAACATCGCTAGCGACGACTCCGGGTCCGGGATGCCGGCGGTCATGAACGGGAGCAATGCGGCGCGTCCCTGTTCCGCGGCGGCGAAGAACATCGACCGTATTCGTCCGGTTCCGGAATCAGCCATCGCGCCCGGCCACCTCTTGCACGTCTTTGTCGCCGCGCCCGGAGAGAACCATGGCAATCGTCTTGCCACGCAGGGCATCGGCGTTGTCGACCACCCACGCCAGGGCGTGGGCCGGCTCGAGCGCCGGGATGATCCCTTCTGTGCGCGACAGCAGATGGAAGGCGGCGATCGCCTGCTCGTCGGTCACCGATTCGTACTCGACCGCGCCCGCATCGCGCAGGAATGCGTGCTCCGGCCCGACGCCCGGGTAGTCGAGGCCGGCACTCACCGAGTGCGCCTCGAGGATCTGGCCACCCTCGTCCTGGAGCAGGTAGGTATACGACCCGTGAAGCACACCTGGGGACCCCGCCGAAAGCGAAGCCCCGTGTTTGCCGGTGGCGATCCCGTAGCCGCCGGCCTCGATCCCCACAAGGCGGACGTCGGGATCCCCTATGTAGGCGCTGAATGCCCCGATGCTGTTGGAACCGCCACCCACACAGGCGACGATCACGTCCGGGCGTTTCAACTGGGTTCGCATCTCCTCACCGATCACGCGCTGGAACTCGCGGACCATCCACGGGAAGGGGTGCGGGCCCACCACCGAACCGATGATGTAGTGGGTGGAATCCACCGAGGCCACCCAGTCACGCAGCGCCTCTGAGACGGCTTCCTTGAGCGTCGCCGCCCCGACGTCGACCGACACCACCTCGGCTCCGAGCAGCTCCATCCGGTAGACATTCAATGCCTGCCGCTCCATGTCCTTGGTGCCCATATAGACGACGCAGTCGAGCCCCAACAACGCAGATGCAGTCGCCGTCGCCACCCCGTGCTGGCCGGCTCCGGTTTCGGCGATCACCCTCGGCTTCCCCATGCGGCGGGTCAACAGCGCTTGGCCGACGGTGTTGTTGATCTTGTGGGCGCCGGTGTGAGCGAGGTCTTCCCGTTTCAACCAAAGGTCTACGCCGAGTTGCTCGGAGATACGGGTGGCGTGATACACCGGCGTCGGCCGCCCGACGTAGGTCGCCAGCAGCGCGTCGAGCTCGGCGCGGAACGCGTCGTCCTCCCAGGCTTCGGCAAACGCCGCCTCCAGTTCATCGAGGGCCGACAACAGCGTCTCCGGTGCGAAGCGGCCACCGTACTCACCAAACCGACCGCGCTCGTCGGGAGTCATGCCTGCCTGGCCTCCTCGACGAAGGCGGCGACCCTACGCGGGTCCTTGATCCCCGGCGACGACTCCAGCCCGCTCGATGCGTCGACGCCCCATGGACCGACCTCATCGATCACCTGCTTGACATTGTCGGAGCTCAGGCCGCCGGCCAGCACGAACGGCCGGTCGACGGCAGCCGCCATCGCCCAGTCGAAGGGGACTCCGGTACCACCGAGGCTCGACCCCGAGCTCGAGTCGAGGAGTGGAATCTGCCCCTCAGGCAGGGTGGCCGGCTCGGGTTCCGGCGGGTCGACCTTCATCGCCACCGGGCGCAGCACGAACCATCCGGAGGCAACACCTGCCGCGGCTGCCGGGCCGGCATGACGACCGTGAGCCTGGATCCCATCCGCCCCTGTCGCTGCCATGGCCGCGGCGATCTCACCCGGCTCCATGTTGGAGGTGATCAGGACCCGCAGCGCGGGCACACCATCCATGAGTGAGGCGGCGCGATCGACCGAAACCTGCCGGGGGGAGCCTTCTGCGAGGACGAACCCGACAGCGTCGGTCCCTGCCTCCACAGCCGCCTCCACGTCGCGCTCTTGGCGCAAGCCGCAGACCTTGACCCAGATCATGGTGCGACCAGCGTTTGCAACAGCGCCCCAGGGTCGGCCGCCGTCACCAGAGCCTCACCGACGAGGATCGCGTCGTAGCCTGCCGCCCACATCCGTCCGGCGCTCTCCGGATCGGATACTCCGCTCTCTGCGACAGTCACCACACCGGGGTGCTGAATCATCGGCGCCACCGACTCGGCAACTGCCAGATCCGTGGTGAATGATACGAGATCACGGTTGTTGACCCCGACGATCCCGGCGCCGGCGCCGAGGGCGAGCTTCGCTTCCTTGGTGTCGTGCACCTCAACGAGGGCATCGACACCGGCTTCGGCGGCCTCTTCCAGCATCGTGGCCAGGCCCTCCGCACCGAGGATGGAGACGATCAGCAGGACAGCGTCCGCCCCGGCCGATTTAGATTCCCAGATCTGGGCCGGATCGAGTAGGAAGTCCTTGCGCAGGATCGGGAGGTCGATCGCCGACCGAACCGCCACCAGATCGGCCAGTGAGCCGTCGAAATGGGTGGGTTCGGTGAGCACGCTCACCGCGGCCGCGCCTGCCGCCTGGTACCGCTTTGCGTGGGCGGCGGCGTCGAGGTCGGGTGCCAGCGCCCCACGCGACGGCGACCGGCGCTTGACCTCGGCGATGAGCTTGCCGCCGGTCACCGCTCTGCCAAAACCCCTCGCCGGAGACACCGAAGCAGCCTTCGCCCGGAACTCTTCGGCCCGCGGGTGAGCCTTCTCGGCGCGCCGCTCAGCGTCGGCAAGGATCTGTTTCAGCATGGGGGAACAGTACTCAGTGGTCCGTAGTCCGTCCTCCGCAATACGTACTACCGGGCCTGTCTCACCCGCAGATACACCACGAGGCTTTCGATCTGTTCTTTGGTGAGACGACGGTCGAAGCCGGGCATCGCTCCCGGCCCTACCCTGATGACGTTGGCCACCTGTTCGTCCGACAGGCCGATATCGGCGTTCGAGCCGGCATCGATCGGCGGGCCCAGCCCTCCGGTGAGATCGGCCCCGTGGCACTGAGCGCAGCCGACGCGATACAGCTCCTCGCCATGTTTCCCTTCCAACCGGTCGCTGCATCCTGCAATCAACGCGGCGACCAGCAGGACGAGGAGCAGTGCGCCACGCTTCACCTTGTGATCACAGATCCGGAGCGGCGGCGATTGCCGTCAGCACCGCCGTTGCCTTGGCTACGCATTCGCGATATTCCGAAGCCGGGTCGCTGTCTGCGACGATGCCTGCGCCGGCTTGCACCCAGGCCTGCGTGCCGTCTGCGATCATCGTGCGCAGACCGATTGCCGTGTCGACGTTCCCTGAGAAGTCGAGGTAGCCGATGGCGCCGGCATACGGGCCACGCCGCGTCGTCTCCAACTCGTCGACGATCTCCATCGCCCGCACCTTTGGGGCCCCGCTGACCGTGCCGTGCGGAAATGTCGCCCTGAGCACGTCGACTGCACCAAGGCCCTCGATCAGCCGACCCGACACCCCGGAGACGATGTGCATGACATGCGAGTACCGCTCGATCACCATCAACTCATCGACGCGCACCGTCCCGTATTCACACACCCTGCCGAGATCGTTGCGGGCCAGATCCACCAGCATCACATGTTCCGCCAGTTCCTTGCCGTCGGAGAGCAGCTCGGCCTCCAACCGGCGATCCTCCTCGGGGTCGAGGCTCCGCGGCCGGGTCCCGGCAATCGGCCGGCTGTACACCACACCGTCACGCACCCGCGTCATCAGCTCCGGTGAGGATCCGGCGATCGACATCGTCCCGTGACGGAAGAAGTACATGAAGGGTGAGGGGTTGACCAGCCGAAGGGCGCGATATACGGCGAAGGCGTCGCCGTTGAATTCCACCGTAAACCTGACAGAGGGCACGATCTGGTACGCGTCGCCGGCGTTGATGTAATCGATCGCGGTCCTTACCGCTGCCTCGAACTCAGCCTGGTCCACGTTCGCTTCGGCCTCGGCTGGTGGGTCGAACGCAGGACGAAGCACGGCACCCGGGACCGGCGTCGAAGCCAGCCGGTCGGCGTCTGCGGCTAACGCGGCAACGGCCTCGCGGTACTGCTGTCGGGGGTCGTCACCGACGAACACATTGCGGATGAGAATCACCGAGTCCCGCAACGAGTCGATAGCGGCCATCCCTCCGGTGAACTGCCATACCATCTCGGGCAATGACCGGTCGTCTCTCGGTGCGTGTGGCAGATCCTCGACGTAACGCGCCATGTCGTATGCGAGATAGCCGACCGCACCACCGTGCAGTGGTGGAGGCGCAGGTCCCAGGCCGGCAGCGGCCCCGTCCGGGGCGCTGAAGCGCTGCATCAGGTCGTCGAGCACCGCAAACGGATCACCATCGACGAGGTTCAAATCGGCGCCCTCCACGCGGGTCACACCATCGCCGGCGATCAGCGTGAACGCCGCATCCCACCCCACGAATGACCAGCGCGCCCAGCGCTCTCCTTTCTCCACCGACTCCAGCAAGAAACCGGCCCCGTCACCGACCAGCTTCTCGAACACGGAGACCGGCGTGTCCCTGTCGGCGAGCACTTCGAGCGCGACCGGGACGACCGAAAAGTCGGAGGCCAGGTCGAGAAAATCGCCTTCGCTCAGGGAAAATCTCATCGAGCGAGACTAGCGAACAGTTCCCAGTGACCAATCCCAGTGATCAGTTCCCAGGTCCCGAGTCGCGAGTCGCGATGCTCGTATCTCCCCTCATGTGAGGAGTACCGCCTCAGGCGAGGCGTGCACTATTCGAGCTTCTCCGCGTTGCCGGTGGCCGGTGGCCGGAGACCAGTTCCTAGTGACCACGGTGCTCCACTGGCAACTGGGAACTTTTACGACGTCGTCAGGCTGTCGAGGCCGAGGCTGTCGAGCAGCTCGAAGAAGAAATTAGACAGCTGGCCAAGGCGACCGGTGACCATCACCACCCCGAACCCCACGAGCAGCAGCCCAGAGACGACGGTGATCGGCGTCAGGTATCGCTTGATCCAGTCAAAGGCTGAGAAGGCCTTGGCCAGCAACAGCGATGTCAGTAGGAACGGGATTCCGAGGCCGAGGGAGTAGAAGAGAAGCACTGTCATGCCCTCCCTGACCGTCGCCGTGGCCGCTCCCAGGGCGAGCGCCGAGGCGAGGAAGGGCCCGATGCACGGAGTCCAACCGAAGGCAAAGGCCGCTCCCATTACTGGGGGGCCGAAGTAGCCGAGCGTCTGCGCACCGTGCGCTTCGACGCGCCGTTCTCTCATGATCGGCAATATCAGCGATGGAGCCCACACGGCGGTGACGGCAATGAACAGGCCCATACCGATGATCACCCAACCGGCGACCAGGGTGAAGATCTGCTGATTCAGGAACGCCGACAGCGAGGTGGCGGTGGCCCCGAGGGCAACGAACACGGCGCTGAACCCGAATACGAACAGCGCCGTCATTCCCACCACCCTCCGCATCGAAACCTCGCCGGTCGATAACTCTTGGAGGGAGTAGCCGGACATCAGCGAGATATATCCGGGCAGCAACGGCAGTACGCAAGGCGACAGGAACGAAGCCGCTCCAGCCAGCGCGGCAGCAATGAGTGAGACTTCAGTCACAGATCCTCCGTGGGGACCGTGGAGATCAACGGTATCGGCGGCGCCGATGTTCCCGACGACGGTAGGCTCCCGTCGTTCCTCCACCCCCTCTTCGGCCCGCGCATGGCATTACCCAAGTTCCTCAGCCCGACTGAAACGTTCACCGTCAGCGACCGGCGAATTGTGTTCCTGCTCGGAATCGTTGCTTTCGTCGCCGGTTACGCCGGCGCGCAGATGGCCCACACCCTCCCTTTTGCCAGGCTTTCCCTCGGTCTGAGCGAGGGCACAATGGCTCTGGTATTCGCCGGAGTACGCGCCGCCTCGCTCCTCGGAGTCGGGTTCTCGATCGTCGCCGACCGGGCCGGGAGAAAGCTCCCGCTGATGGGTGCCTATACATTGCTGGCAGCCGGCAGCTTGCTCACCGCATTCGTACCCATTCCCGCCGTCTACATCGTCGCCCAGTCGGGAGTCCGGATCGGCGTCGTCGCTATCGCCGGGCTCGGGATGGTGTTGCTGGCGGAGGAGTTGACCCCTGGATTGCGCGGCTATGGGATGGGGCTGTACGGGTTGGCCGGCTCGCTCGGCGTCGGCACGGGTCTCGTCCTCCTCCCCCTGGCTGAACGTGCCGATGAGGGGTGGCGGATCCTGTTTGCCCTCGCCGGGTTGAGCCTGCTTGCCATCCCCTTGCTGCTTAGGTTCCTGCCAGAGAGCCGGGCGTACCGCGCGGGTCCTGCGATCTCATTCGTGAGCGCCCTGCGCATGGGGCTCGGCAAGCATTTCTGGCCGCTGGCCGGCGTGTCCTTCTTTATCGCCGCCTTTGCCTCGCCCGCTTTCGACTTCGTCTTGGAACGTTTGATCAACGATCTGCAATGGCAGGCCGGAGCCGCCAGGTTCCTGCTGATCATCGCCAGCGGACTCGGCACGGTCGGTTTGCTTGTTGGGGGGCGAGCCGCAGACCGAATCGGGAGGCGACCAACGACTGTCGCCGCGATCACCATCGGTCTGGTCGGCGGCCTCGGTTTCTATTTGCTCGACAGCGGCTGGTTCCTTGCCGCCTCGGTGTTCCTGGCGACGTTCGGCGCCACCATGCTGACCCCCGCCCTCGGTGCGATGCGGGCCGAGCTGTTTCCGACCAGGGTGCGAGCCACCGCCGCAGGCTGGGTCACTAATGTCGCCATTGTCGGGAGCATCACCGGGTTTGTGATCGCGGGCGTGCTCATCGACCGGGTCGGCCTGCCAACAACGATCGCCATCCTCGGCAGCGGCGTGATTGCCGCGGTGTTCCTCACCCTGCAGCTGCCGGAGACGAAGGGCATGGACATCGTCAAGACCCGGCGCCGCGAGAGCCGAACCGCGTCGGACGCCAGTTAGCTAGCTGAGAGGCTGAGGGCGCGATCTGGTCCCTGTCGCCGTGCCCGAGCCGGCCGTTGCCAAGAGCGGGCGGAAAAACCAGGCGCCACTCCAGTCTGTCGAGACGACCGGTCACCTTTCGGTGCGCGCTCCTAGACGTGAGCCGTCGTCACTCCAGGACAGAGGAAACGGGCGGGTCAGTTCGTGAGCGACCCTTCGTCTGTTAGACGCTTGCCCGAAAGAGCTGCCACTTGTCCGGTACGCCTTTGAGCGTGTACGTGCCGTACGCCTCGAGAGTGATACCGGATCCGGCAACGAGGTCTTTCACGGTCCGTGACACGACCACCTCTCGCGCCTTGGCGATATCAGCAACCCGAGATGCAATGTGCACGGAGATGCCCTCTACATCGCCATTGACCAGATGGATTTCTCCGGTATGTAGTCCGGCTCGCACCTCGAGTCCGAGTGGTCGTACGGTTTCAGCGATCGAAAGCGCACATCGGATGGCTCGGGCGGGGGCGTCGAAAGTCGCCAGGAATCCGTCGCCTGTGCTCTTGATTTCGACTCCACGGAATCGTTCCAGCTCGCCACGAACTGTGTTGTCGTGGGCGTGCAGGAGGTTCCGCCAGCGCTCATCTCCGATGGAACCGGCGAGAGCGGTGGAATCCACGATATCGGTGAAGAGGAGGGTGGCCAGAACACGATCGGCTTCGGGTTCTGATATGGCACCCGTCAGGAACTGCTCTATTTCGTCGATGATCCCAAGGGGGTTGTCACCGACCCAAGGAAGATGGTCGGACCCTGGCAGTACCGCCAGCCGGGCATTCGGGATCCGCTCCGCCAGGAGCTCGCCAGCGTCGAAATCTATCATCGTGTCGTCCGCTCGATGTATGACCAACGTCGGCACGTGAATCGAAGGGAGGATCTCGGTGATGTCGATCTGGCTGTTCATCTTCATCAGCGCTATCGCCGCCCCCGGATCGGCTCCGAGCCGCTCGAATCTGCCCCACCACTCCTGAAACGCCACGTCGCCCTCACTAGTCGGGGCAAACAACGGCAGACTCGCGCCAGTGCCCCAGTCGGTGTCGATGTACGAGAACAATCCCTCGAGAGCTTCATCGGTAGGGAACCAGGAAGTGAACCGGGCAAACGCGCCGTAGACGATGAGGGCCTCGCAGCGGTCCGGATGGTGAGCAGCGAACAACGCAGCCAAAGAACCCCCTTCCGATATCCCGAACACTGCCGCCCGCTCGAACCCCACTGCGTCCATGACGGCTCGGACATCGTCCATGCGCTGGTCCATGGAGGGGAGGTCAGCGACGCGGTCGGACAGACCTGTGCCGCGTTTGTCGAACATGACAACCCGTGCAAACGAGCCGAGCCGATCGAGCCACCTGACAACGTTCGGGTGAGTCCAATAGTTGTCGATGTGAGACACGAATCCGGGCACAAAGACCAGGTTGATGGGCCCGTCGCCGAATTCCTGGTAGGCGACGTGAACACCCTCGCTCTTGGCATAACGCGTAGTTGGAGCTGCCATATTGGTCCTCTCGCAGCCTACAGATTCCCAGCTCCCTCACGTGGAGCGGCGCCCACATCCACTCTCAGTACCCTTCCAACCCTACGCCGATGTCCTTTTGGGTGTGTAGAAAAAGATGGTGACCCTCGGGTCAGTCGTCGCAGGCATCGACACGCACTAAAGAAGGGCAGCCAGCCGTCGGCAAGCCGTGCCGTCACATCCAGCGTCGCCGGAGACATCGCGGCAACCAGGATCTCGAGATCGGAGCCGGCTCTGATCCAAGGCGAAGGGCCCTGACTTCGCTCACCACAGGATCGGGCAGCCGCTCCCCACGAAGCAGCGGCTTCTTAGCCGTCGTCCGGCTCCGGGGCGGGTGTCTTGTTCGGGTACGCGCACACGTCGGCGAGCGTGCACTCCCAACATCTTGGGCGCCGCGCCACGCACACCTCGCGGCCGAATTGGATGAACCGCATTGAGATCGCGCTCCAATCATCCTCTGGGTACAGATCGCGAAGGGCGAACTCGATTTTCTCAGGTGCAGCTGTTGACACCAGCCCGAGTCGGTTCGACACCCGATTCACATGGGTGTCAACGGCGATTGCCGGCACACCGAACGCCTCGGCGAGGATCACGCTTGCGGTCTTGCGCCCGACGCCGCGCAGCGTGACCAGATCGTCGAGGTCCCCGGGAACCACACCGTCGTAGCGGTCGACCAGATCCGCGGAAAGGGCGATGATCGACGCCGTCTTCTGCCGGAAGAAACCGGTCGAATACACCACCTTCTCGACCTCCTCGAGATCGGCCCCTGCCAGATCATCAACCGTCGGCCAACGCTGGAACAGCACCGGCGTCACCGCGTTCACGTTCTCATCGGTGGTCTGCGCCGAAAGCACGGTTGCGACCAAGAGCTGCCATTGATCGTCATAGCGCAGCGCGGTTCCGATCTCGGGATAGCGCGTTCGCAGGCGATCGAGGACATCTCCGGCTTGTGCGCGTTCGGCGACGGTCGGGGCATCTGGCATGACGGGAAGGCTAGGAGAGTTGCCTGCCTCGGGTCCCCGGTCGCCGGCCAAACCAGCCGAACCTCGGGCCGGGGACCGGAGGCCGGAGATATACCTGGTACCTGGTAGTTGCTACTTGGTACTCGTTACTTGGTACTTGGCGCTCTGAACGCGTCGGATCCCTGCCGCACACAGTCCGATCCCCCCGACGGCGACGAACAGAACGACGAGCAGGATTCCGAACAGCTCGATGCCGCTGAAATACCCCGGTTCGCACCTGGCGAGCCCGTTCGGGCACAGCCCTAATGCCGTTCCGCCAGACACCAGATCGAAGACGAGGAACAGCGGCACCGCGGCGATGGCGGCGACGCCCGCGAGCAAGATCGCCTGGACGACTCTCAGCAGGATGACCACGCCGCGCAGCGTACCCCGACGGGCAGGTTGACATGCTGCTAGCGTTTCGAATCACACCGATGTCATTCGTTCCATGACCACAACGATCCTCCCGCCGCCGGCCTATTGCGTCGAGACCTTCTCCGACGACGAGCGCGCCGTGCTCGCCAGGTTCTTCACCGAGCTCGACGGACCGGTCTATGCGCTCGTCAATCTGCCGGAGGTGGTGAAGGGTGCGCTGTTCGCACGCTACAGCCGCTCACCGAAATCGGTGCGGCGCCTCTTCCTCGACGAATTCGTCGCCGACGCCGACGCCGGGTTAGAGGCGATCGCCGAGCAGTTCGAAGGCACCGATCCGATGGTCGACCTGCAGCGAGCCGAACGACTCTACGACCGAGTATTCAGCGAGTATGGGGACGACTCGGTCGCCCAACTGGGTGGGGCGCATATCGCCTGCGAACAGGCCTCCAACCTGCTCACCAAGGTCCTCGAATGGGGACGCCTCGGCTCCTACCTCGAGGAATCGACCCGTTACATCTTCTACGACCAGAAGCTCGGAGCTCGCTACCGGTATCACATCCCGGCGGAGCTGGCAGGGTCCACCCTCGGCAACGACTACGTGGACCAGATGGATTGGCTGTTCGATGCCTACTCATCCCTCATCGCCCGAGCGGTTCCGTATTACGAGACCTTGTTCCCGCAACAGGAGGGGGATTCCAACTTCATCTGGCGTTCCACGATCAGAGCCAAGGCGTGCGACGATCTCCGCGGTCTGCTCCCGGCATCCACCGTGTCCAATCTCGGCATTTTTGCCAGCGGCCAGGCCTACGAGGCGCTGTTGCTTCGAATGCGTGCCCACCCGCTGCAGGAGGCGCGCAGTTACTCCGACCTCATCCTCACCGAACTGCGCAAGGTGATCCCGTCGTTCCTGAAACGCGTCGACATCCCTGATAGGGGCGGAGCATGGAGCGAGTATCTGGCCTCCCTAGCTGCCGGTCTCGACGCCCGCGCCGCGGAGATCGGACTCGTACCCGAGCCGCGAGATGAGGTCACGCTCGTTGAATGGGACCCGGATGCCGAGACCAAGGTGGCGGCAGCTGCGCTGTACGCGGTTTCCGACCTGCCCGACGATCAACTGCTCGACTATGTCCGCCGGCTTCCAGTCGAGGATCGGCAGACGCTGCTGCGCACGGCCATCGGCCAACGAGGCAACCGGAGGCACAAGCCGGGCCGAGCCATCGAGCGGGCCTTCTACCGCTTCGATGTGCTCTCCGACTACGGCGTGTTCCGGGACCTGCAACGACACCGAATGCTGACGCTCGAATGGCAGCGCCTCTCTCCCGCCCACGGTTTCGTCACCCCGGATTCCGTCGCCGACATCGGCGCCGAGGCACTGTGGATCGAAGCCATGGAACGAACCGCGGCGCTCTACGAGCGAACGGCAACCGCCCACGGTCCCGACGTCGCCCAGTACGTCGTTCCGTTCGCCTACCGCATCCGGTATTACCTGCACATGAACGCCAGGGAGGCCTTCCATTTCATCGAGCTGCGCAGCCAACGCCCCGGGCACCCCGATTACCGCAGAGTGGCTCAGGAGATGCATCGGCTCATCCGCGATGTCGCCGGGCACCGCCTCATTGCCGATGGGATGAGCTTCGTCGACCACAACGACTACGACCTGGCCAGACTCGAGTCCGAACGCCGATCGGCGGCAAAGCGGGCCGCCCTCGAAGTGCTCGAAGGGTGACGCAGCCCGTTAGCCTGCTTTCCAGGAGGATTCGATGGCCCAGTTGAACGTCGACGAGTTCGTCGAACGATTCCGCGATCGCGCCTCTGCCGTCAAGGAGCGAGGGATCCCCCCGCTCGAGGGTGAATCGCGACGGCAGTGGATCGCAAGCGCCGAGAACGACTACATGGACTACTCGCTCATCGGACGCGCCGAGTGGTCCGTCGATGACGACGCGCTGGTGTTGCGGATTTCACTCAGCGACGACTCGCCCTAACAAAGGCGAAGCGGATGGAACGCGATTCAGTAGTCACTGATCACAACAATCCGCTGAGCCGGGGCCCGAGCGGCCCGCTGCGAAGCAGCAAGAGCGGGAAACAAAAGGCGAAGCGGATGGAACGCGATTCAGTAGTCACTGATCACAACAATCCGCTGAGCCGGGGCCCGAGCGGCCCGCTGCGAAGCAGCAAGAGCGGGAAACAAAGACGCA
>JADFIY010000001.1 GCA_022566415.1 Acidobacteriota bacterium | reverse complement strand
CACAACCGACCAGGAAGACCAACCCCATGACCACCACCACCTGTCAGGGAAGACCCGCGACACCTGTACGGGATGTCCCGCGCCACTACAACCCCGGATACGCCGGTGTGAGCCCTGGGTACGCGGCTAGGCCCGTGCGGAGCCGGGGCCCCAGCGGGGGGTAGCCGAGAGCGGGAGAAATTGCTCCACACTTCTGCCGAGACGACCGGTCACTCAGGTCCGACTCGTAATACGTAACACGGAGTCGCCGCAGGCGACTCCCCTACCCGTATATCTCGTCGACGACGTTGGCGTACTCCTCCAAGACCACAGACCGCTTCACCTTGAGTGTCGGGGTCAGAGCGCCGTTCTCGATGGTGAGGTCATGAGGGAGGATTCGGAAGGTACGGATCGACTCTGGGCGCGACACCGCCTTGTTGGCCTCGTCGATTGCCGTCTGTATGGCAGTAACAAGATCGGGATCGTCGATCAGGTCCTCCAGGTTGACCCCGTCCTTGCCGTTCGCCTCCGCCCACACCAAAAGTGCCTCCTCGTCGATCGTTACCAGGGCGGCGATGAACGGTCGGGCATCGCCGACGACCATGCATTGGCTCACCAGCGAGTCGGCCCGCAGCCTGTCCTCGAGCACCGCTGGAGCGACGTTCTTCCCGCTTGCTGTGATGATGAGCTCCTTCTTGCGGCCGGTGATCCGCAGGAACCCGTCCTCGTCGAACTCGCCGATGTCGCCGGAGTGGAACCATCCGTCTGGGTCGATGGCTTCCTCGGTGGCAGCATCGTTCCTCCAATAACCGGCCATGACGCAACCGCCCTTGATCATGATCTCCCCGTCATCGGCGATCCCGATGGCTACCCCGGGGAGCGGACGTCCCACGGTCCCGATCTTCTGGAAGTCGGTGCCATTGCTGTTCGATGCCCCGGTTGTCTCGGTCAGCCCGTACGCCTCGATCGGAGTGAGCCCTATCCCCCTGAAGAAATGCCCGAGCCGCTCCCCGAGGGGCGCAGCTGCCGAAATCGAATACACGAGCTCGCCGCCGAAGACTGCGCGCAGCTTGCCGTACACCAGGCGGTCGAACAAGGCGTGTTGGATCTTGGTGAGGACACCAATCTTGCCACGAGCAATGCCCTCCGAATAGGCGATGGCCACGTTCGCCGCCCGGTCGAAGATCGCTCCTTTGCCCTCGGCATGCGCCTTCTGCGTTGCACCGTTGTAGATCTTCTCGAAGACCCTTGGCACGGCGAATAGCCAGGAAGGCCGGACCATCGAAAGTTCCTCGACCAGGGCGTCAACCGAAGAGGCATAGGCGATCTCGACGCCGCGAGACACACAGCCGATTTGGATGACCCGCGACGCAATGTGAGCCAAGGGAAGAAACAGCAACGTCCGTTCCCCCTCGCGCAACAACGCGGGGACTCTGACCTCGAGTTGGATCAGCTCGAAGGCGAGGTTGCCGTGGGTGAGCATGCAACCCTTGGGACGGCCCGTTGTCCCCGAAGTGTAGATCAGGGTGGCGAGGTCGCCGTGGTCGATCTCGCCGATCCGTCGCTCCACCTCGTTGCGCAGCAGATCAGTCGCCGCCTCGGACAACTGAGCCAACCCCCCGTCCTCGATAACCAACACATGGCGACACGAAGGGAGGCGTTCGGCGACCTCGTCATAGATCGCCTTCATCGCCGGCGTCTCACAGACGAGCACCGTTGATTCCGAGTTGCCCACGATCCACTCGACCTGCTCTGCGGACGAGGTGTCGTAGATGGTCACCGTGACCGCACCTGCGGCCCATATGGCGTAATCGAGCAGGGTGAACTCGTATCGGGTCGAGGTGAACAGGGCGACCCTGTCACCTTTCTGGACGCCGAGTGCCAGCAGCCCGGCGGCGAGTTCCTTGACGCTGGCGAGCATCTCGGCGCTGGTGATCGGTAGGAAGCCCTCGGCAACGCGATAGCTCAACGCGATGGAATCCGGATGGTGGGTTGCTCGCTCCACGAGGAGCGACACCGGATTGTCTCCGGGTTCGACCGGTTGTTCGCCGGGGGCCGTATAGGTCTGCATCACCTTTCCTCCCGTCGATTGTATGCGAGCGGACCGGGCGGCGCGGGGCGCGGTATGTCAGACCGTGCACTCTCCTGCTGGCTAGCGTTTCTCGGGTGAACGATCCCCCTGACATTTTCGACCTCGACCGACTCCTGGTGCTCATGTTGCTTGCCATCGGGCTGGCGCTGATCGCCGGCAACGGGTTCGCCATCATCCAGGCAAGGAGAGGGAAGAGTCCGAAGGGCGAAGAAGGGAATTTCAGGCCGGGAAGAGCGTGGTGGCTGCTCGCCGTAGGCGCAGTGATGACGGTCTGGGGGCTGGCCAGCCTGTAGGCATCTCCCGTTCTTGCGTAAGAAACCGCATCAATGCGAGGTTATCTGCGCAAGAACGGAGAGGACCTGTTCCGGAGCGTCGACGAGCTGCCGCCAGGTGAATCGGTACACCATCCAACCGATGCTCACGGCCCGGTTCTGTTTGTCGCGATCTCGGGCGAAGGTCCCAGGATCCATATGGTGTTTCTCGCTGTCCAGTTCGATCAGCGCCTTCTGGGCTTCGTAGGCGAAGTCGGCCCGGCACACGAACCGTCCCTGCCTGTCTCGCACTGTGTATTGCGAACGAGGCATCGGTAGGTGGCTCGCTCTGACGATGCTCACAAACAGATCCTCGAGCTGGCTCTCCGTCAGGCCATCCCAATCCGCTCGCACATCGAGCATCGGTCGTATCACACCAACTCCGCGTCTGCCCCGCCTGGCAACACGATTGACGAAATGCCTCACTTCGTCGAGCGTGAACAGCCGCTGTCTCAGCCCAACATCCAGGCACGCTTCGACCAGTCTCGGGCGAGCAACGGCGCCGAGATCGACCACGGTTCTTGCCGCTGTCGTCACCGGTAGGCCGTCGACAACGACGATGTCATGCTCGACCAGATCCAGTGACTCGTGAACGATGAACGAATCGCGGTGGGCGCGATCATGCCTAGTCGTCACCACTTCCGTACGCGTGGGTTTCCTGCTCATCAGTCCCCAGAGATAGGCGGCGGTCCGGTGCGAGGCCGCAGTCCGCTCGTTCACCGAGAGCACAGCCGCCATGACGCTTCGATGCCAACTCGGTGGGGTTCCGCCCACCGCATAGATGCCAGGGTGGAGACGGGCGAGGGCGCCGCGCCGCACGCGCGCCTCGATCGCTCGCTCACTGAATCCGCAGGCCAGGGCTTGCTCGAGCGTGAACACCCCGTACTGGCTGGAGGCGACCTTGGAGAGCAACAGATCGCGATGATGCACGCGAGCACCGTGCCACCTCAGCGCCCCGAATTGAACCCCCCTGGCGTTCTGGCGTAAGAAACCGCATCATATTGCGGTGGTCTACGCAAGAACGGATGCCTGCGCTCCGGTATAATTGAGGTTGCTGCGGGTGTAGTTCAATGGCAGAACATCAGCTTCCCAAGCTGAATACGGGGGTTCGATTCCCCTCACCCGCTCGACGCCCAGGGACCCATCCGGGCCTCACTAGCATCGCTACCCATGATCTTTTCCGACCGCTCCATCCGCGAGGCGATTGCAAACGGGCGGATCCGGCTCGATCCGTATGACCCGTCCTTGGTCCAGCCCTCGAGCGTCGATGTGCGTTGCGATGACCGGTTCCTCGTCTTCGAGAACCATCGGTACCCCCAAATCGACCCCAAGGCGGTGCAGGCAGACCTGACCACCGAGATCAAGGTGACCGAAGCCGACCCGTTCATCCTGCATCCGGGTGAGTTCGTGCTTGGCGCAACGTTGGAAAGCATCGGCCTTGGCGACGATGTCGTCGCTCGACTCGAAGGAAAGTCCTCGCTGGGCCGGCTCGGCCTGCTCATTCACTCGACTGCCGGCTTCATAGACCCGGGATTTCAGGGGCAGGTGACCCTCGAGCTGTCCAACGTCGCCAACCTCCCGATCACGATATACCCCGGGATGAGGATCGGGCAGATCAGCTTCTATCAGATGACGACCGCCGCCGAGCATCCATACGGTTCCGCGGGGCTTGGGTCCAAGTACCAGGGACAGAGTGGTCCGACGCCGAGTCGCATGCACGAGGACTTCGAGGAGGACTGAGGTGACCGCAACCCCGCGGGTGAGCTCGATCATGATTGACTGCAACGATCTCGACGAGATGGTTGCCTTCTGGGGGGAGCTGCTCGATCTCGAAGAGCGTGCTCGTTATCCGAGTTTCGTATTCATGAGCACGGTGTCGACAGATGGACCCAGTCGCGCCTTCCAGCTCGTACCCGAACCGAAGAAGGTCAAGAACCGGGTGCACATCGACCTGGCGGCAGACGATCGGGAGAAGGTTGTCGCCAAGGTCATCGAGCTTGGTGGGAAGAGAGTCCACGATCACGAGATCGAGGGGTTCCACTGGACGATTTGCACCGATCCGCAGGGCAATGAATTCGACGTCGCCGACGCCGAATAGCACCGTGCCCGATCAACCGTCGATCGTGTACAGCGTCATCGGCTCGGCGACGTTCTTCAACTGCCGCTCGCCGAGCAGGGTGGCGTTAAAGCCTTCCTTGTTCTTGATGTTGTCGTAGACCACGGCGGAGACACCGATCCCGCCGGGTGGGGTTTCCGCCTCGATGCGGGAGGCGATGTTGACCCCGTCACCGTGCACATCGCCGTCGGCGTGGATGACCTCACCCAGATGGATCCCGATCCTGACCTGGAACCGGCCGTCGTCCGCCACCGCCCGCTGAATGTCTTGGGCGGTGGCGACCGCGTTCGATACCGATGTGAAGCTGGCCAGCATGCCGTCGCCGAGCTCTCTGAGCAACCTGCCCCGGCGGTCCGCGAACACCTGGCGATGGATCTTGGCGTTAGCGTCCAGGATCTCGAGCCCGGTTGCCTCGTCCTCGCCCATGATCGCGGTGAAGCCGACGATGTCGGAGAACAGGATCGCCGCTAGCCGCCGCTCCTTGGCTCCCCCGCCGGTGCGAATCGCCTCGTCCAGAAAGTGCCGTTTACCGTTGAGGGCGTTGCGGTACTCGTCCTTGGACAGGATGTTTTCATCGAGCTGGAAGTCTGTCCGCAACAGGTTGTCGAAGAACGCCTCGAGATGGTCCACGTTTTGCATCACGTCGTCGCGGAGGAACCGGGTGTCGATGTTGATGCAGATCGCACCGACCAGGCCGTAGTCGGGTCGAAAGATCGGGATGGTGGTGCACTTGAATTGACGGGACCCGATGTTGAGCTCGTAATTGACCTTGTCCTCGCCGCGTTGACGACGCGTCTTGAGATCGAGCACAAGGTTGGTGGCGCCGGCGCCGACCGTCCGGCCGGTCACGTCGGCGTTCTCGATCGCTACTAGTGATCGAGACGGATTCACCAGGTTGTGGAGCAGGATCTCGATCCCGGTATTCGGGAACGATCGCCCGATTTGGTTGACGATCCGCATGTAGTTCTCCAGGAAGAGCGCGTTGTCGCTCACCACGGCGTCACCGTCGTAGGTTTGATACAGCTCCTTGTAGCGGCCGAGCGCCTCGCTGGGGAAGGTGTCACGCACCAGGTTCTGCTCACCGATGACGATGAGCTCACGGGCGGCACGCTGATTGCGATGTTGGAGAAAGTGCAGGACAGCCTCGTCGAACGCCTCGTCGTTGAATGCAACGTGGCCGTCGGTGTCTACTGCGAACGGATAGAAGCCAAACTCCTCGAGTCGCGGTTCCGCACCGGAGCCGTCCGGAGAACCACCGCCTGCGGTGCGGCGGGTACCTGCGAAGTAGGCAACGACGCCGACGGCAATGGCCAACACCAGGAGCCCGATGATCACAAGACTCATCATTCGACCTCCATTCTCATCGGGCCAAACCTACACCGCGGGGTGCTTCTCGTCAGTGAAAATTGGTGCCGCCTGAGTTGCTCCTACCCCGGCAACGACCCCTCCAGCGACCACAAGCCCCACCCCGAGCCAGGTCAACGGCTCAGGCGATTCGCCGAGGAAGAACGCTGCCCACACCACCGCAGATGCCGGTTCCAGATACATGATCACCGACACGACGGCGACGGGGAGGCGGCGCATCGAGCCCCACCAGATGACACCGGCAATCCCGGTGAAGACGACCCCGAGGATCAAGAACTCGCGCCAGAACTCAGAGGATTGGCGAACGGCCTGGACGGTGAACGGCGCCAGCACGATCGATGCCACCACCGCTTCCCAGGTGGCCACGGCCAGTCCTCCCAGCGACGACGCCAGCGGCTTACCGACAATGAACAAGGCGGCAAAGAGCACTGCCGATACCAGCGCCACCACGACACCGTCGAGGGTCGCTCCCGAGCCCGGGCGGACGACGACGAGCATGCCGCCGGCGGCAAGGGCGAGCCCGATCCACGCCGATCCGACGTTGCGCTCCCCGAGCACCGGCCCGGAGAGCACGGCGGCAACGATCGGCCCTGTGTACACCACGGCTAGGGCGACGGCGACTGTCGTCAATTGGATGGCGAGAAAGAAGGTGAGCCAGTGGGCGGAGAGCAGCACACCCAGCAGCAGAAGACGGCCCCGGCCGGTGGTAGGAACGCGGAACCTGCCGGTGACGAGAGCAAACGCGATGAGGACTAGGGCGCCCAGGGTCACCCGCATGGCAACCAGATGGGTCGCCGGGATGCCGGCGCGGACGATCAGCGGAATAGCCCCAAACGAGACGGCGAGAATCGCCAGGGCAACCGCGGCGACCGTCCGCTGCCTGGGATCAAATGGGGCGGTGGACATTCGTCGATGCTACCGGGGTGTTGCGCTCGCCAGACCTTGGACGCGTCCCGTTCCGCGACTCGAGACGCCCTGGAGGCTCCGCAAAATACGGCGCGATCCAGCTTCTTGTCGGCGAGGCCAATTTTGCGGAGCCGGGGCCCGAGCGGCCCGCTGCGAAACAGCAAGAGCGGAAAAATGGCGCTCCGCAAAATACGGCGCGACCCGGTCTCTGTCAGCGAGGCCAATTTACGAAGCCGTGGCCCGAACGGGCCGTAGCCAAGAGCGGAAAAATGGCGCTCCGCAAATACGGAGCGATCAGGTCCGCGTGTCGGTGAGGTCATTTGTGGAGCCGGGGCCCGGGCGGGCGCGAAGCGGCAAGAGCGGGCAAAATCGCTGTACATATATCGAGACGACCGGTCACCTATCGTGCGCGCCCATAGCTAGAGTCGCGAACCGTTGGCTCGCGATCGAGGCGAGGCTAAGCAACCGGGACGTCCCTCCCCATGTCGGCAAACAGGGTGAACTCGGGGAGGAAGGTCATCGCGACCTTCCCCACCGCACCCTGCCGGTGCTTGGCGATAACGACCTCGGCAATCCCTTTGGACTCCACCTTGTCCGGGTTGTAGTACTCGTCGCGGTAGATGAACATCACCACGTCGGCATCCTGCTCCAAAGCCCCGCTCTCACGAAGATCGCCGAGCCGTGGCCGTTTGTCCTCACGCTGTTCCAGCGCCCTGTTGAGCTGAGACACGGCAATGACGGGAACCTCCAGCTCGCGCGCCAGGTTCTTCAACGACCGCGATATCAGCGCGATCTCCTGCTGCCGGTTCTCACCGCCCGAGCCGTGCATCAGTTGCAGATAGTCGACGATCACAAGCCCCAGCCCGGGGCGGCGGCGGAGCCGCCTCGACTTGGCCCGGATCTCGGTCACGGTGAGCCCTGGAGAGTCGTCAACGAAAATCGGCTTCTTGTACAGCTGGCTGGCCGCGTTGGACAGCTTGGTGAAGTCCGACTCGGTCAGGTGCCCGGTGCGGAGTCGCTGCGAATCGATCCTGCCCGCCGCGCACAACATCCGCGATACGATTTCCTCGCGGCTCATCTCCAGGGAGAAGATCGCCACCGGTTTGCCCTGGAGGGCAACGTTTTGGGCGATGTTCAGCACAAGTGCTGTCTTTCCCATGCCCGGCCTGGCCGCCACGATCAACAGGTTGGTCGGGTGCAGCCCTGCGAGCTTCCGGTCGAGGTCCCGGAAGCCGGTAGGTATGCCGGTCACCTCTTCACCGAGCCGCTGGAGCTCCTCCGCCTTCTCGATGGCGGGGCCAAGCAGCGGGTCGATGGAGGCGAGGCCGGCGCCAACCCGCCGCTCCGAAACGAGGAAGATCTCCTGCTCCGAGCGATCGAGCACGTCGGCGATCGGCTCCTGCATTTCCCCTGCGATCGAGCCGATGGTTCCTGCGACCCGAATCAGACGACGCCGCAGCGCATGCTCCTCGACGATGTCGGCGTAGTAATCGATGTTGGAGGTCGTCGGCACCGCATCGAGCAGTCGGGTGAGGAAATCGATGCCTCCCATGAGTTCCAGGGAGCCGTCGCGCCGCAGAACTTCGGACACCGTCACCGCATCGATCGGCTCGTTCTCATCGAACAACCCCTGGACCGCCTCGAAAACCTGCTGATGGGCGGGTCGATAGAAATCCTCGCCGTGCAGCTTCTCGAGAGCAATGTTGGCGGCCTCCGCCGACAGCAGCACAGCACCGAGGACCGACTCTTCCGCTTCAACGCTGTGTGGGGGAACTTGCAGCGTCCGAGCTGCTGGGCGTTCGGCAACGCTCGTCACAGATTCATCCTGTCCTCGCCTGGCCTGGTCCTACTCAAAGCATCGCACGGGGGTATGACGCGAACGCGTCGGACCGCCGCGGGCGGTGCGGGAAGTGGGAGAAGCTTACGCGCAGTCGCGTGTCGGTGACTGTGCCACGCCCGCTTTGTTTTCGCGACGGAGCGCCGTTAAGTCGTCAGTCATCAGTCGTCAGCAAGAGCGTGATCCGAACTCAAGGCTGAAGACTGAGCACTGATGACTTCCTCAGGCAGGTATCACGTCCAGGGTCACCATGAACTCCACATCGCGGTGGGGCTGGAGCGCGACCTCGTGGAGGCCGATGTCCTTGATCGGCGCATCGAGCACAACCAGCTTGGGATCGACCTCGATGCCGGTGAACTTGGTGATGGCAGCCGCGATGTCGGCCTCGCCGATCGATCCGAACAACTTGCCCTCGTCGCCGGCGTGAGCAGCGATGACCACCCTGGTCCCGGTCAGGGACTGGGCAAAGGTCTCCGCTTCATCCTTGGCCGCCGCCAGCGCTTCCTCGCGGGCAAGGCGCATCGTTTCGGCCTGTCGCAGCGCCCCGTCGGTTGCCTTTATGGCAAATGAACGTGGCACCAGGTAGTTGCGGGCGTAACCGTCAGCCACGTCAACGACATCGCCCTTGTGACCGAGGTCGTCGACGTCGCGGGTGAGGATGAGTCTCATCGCCGTTGCCTCGACCCCTGCTTCGAAGGTTGCTTCGTTGACATGTACGGGAGCATGGCCATCTCACGCGCGTTCTTGATTGCGATGGCAACCTGGCGTTGACGTTTGGCACTCAGCCCGGTGACGCGTCGCGACCGGATCTTGCCGCGGTCTGACATGAATTTGCGCAGCAAGGCGATGTCCTTGTAGTCGACATAGTCGTCCTCGGCAAACTTGTGGACGATCCGCTTGCGGCGCCTCGGCTCGTCCCGCTGACGACGGCGTTTCGGTTTGCGATCCTTGGATCTGGGCATCGGGGTGTTCTCCTGTTTAGAAGGGCGCCTCGTCCGGGCCGTAGTCGGTCTTGGCGACCGGGGCGGCCGCGGCTACCTTCTCGTCGCTCTGGTCGGCCCACGCTCCGTCCCTCGGCGTCTTGGTGACGGTGGTGGTTGCCCACCGCACCGATGGCCCGATCTCCTTGATGTCGACCTCGACGACCGACCGCTTCTCGCCCTCCTGCGTCTCCCACGACCGCTGCTGGAGCTCGCCGACGACGATCACGCGCAGGCCTTTCTGCAGAGACTCGGCGACATTCTCTGCCATATCACGCCAGCACGTGCCGCCAAAGAAACTGGTCTCTTCCTGCCACTCGCCGTCGCGGTTCTGGTACCGCTTGTTGACGGCGAAGCGAATCTTGGTCATGGCGACGCCGGACGGCGTGAACCGGAGCTCCGGATCGTCGACGAGGTTTCCGATGAGGGTGACGCTATTCGTATTGCTCATTCGCTTCTCTCTTCTCTCACTCTCGCGTTGCGCCCCTGCATCCTGCCGGGAGCCTGTGACACGAAATCAGCTCTCGCGATCGACCCTGCGCAGAACCTTGTGGCGAACCACTGCGTCGGAGAGGCCCAGTGCCCGGTCCAGGGCCTCGACAAGGTTGATGTCGCCTTCGAAATCGAGCACCGAGTAATAACCCTCGTTCATGTGGTCGATCTCGTAAGCGAAGCGGCGCTTTCCCCAGAAGTCAGATCCAGTGACCGATCCGCTGGTGTCAATGGTCGCCGAAACT
Organism: Acidobacteriota bacterium; assembly: GCA_022566415.1. GTDB lineage: Bacteria > Actinomycetota > Acidimicrobiia > Spongiisociales > UBA5794 > JACZST01. The sequence goes on along the minus strand of JADFIY010000001.1, from coordinate 43,137 downwards.
TCCGCGATCTGCTTTTGAACATCCGCTTCGGCCATGTCGGGCCGGTGAATGATGGTCAGCTCATACGAGCGCATGTCAAGCTCCTCTGGACATCCGCGCGGCGGATGGTCCCGTTCAGGGACAGGATCGTTTGCGTCGCGATCTCAGCTAGATGGGGTCGCGTTGTGGCGGGGAGTGTACATCCAGTAGATCAGTAGATCAGTAGATCAGTGTCTTCCTTCGCTACTGGGCTACTGGGCTACTTCGCTATTTCGCTACTCATCTAGCAGAGCCAACACCGAACCTTCACCGACAAAGCTCAGGTCACCAGCAAGGGCTTCGACGGCGAACCGGTACGGACCCGCCGCGTTGTACGTCGGGCACGGGTCGGCGGTGCATGGCTCCATGCGCAGCCGGTCCACGGCCAGCCCGTCGGCATCGAAGAAGGCAATGTCGAGCGGGATCAGCGTGTCCTTCATCCAGAACCCGGTTTCGACGTCGGTATCGAACACGAACAGCATGCCGTCGAACTCACCGAGGTCGGTGATGCCCATCAACCCCCGGCCGCGAGCCTGCGGGGTATCGGCAACGGCCACGGTGAGCTCGTTGTTGTCGATGGAGATGGTGGTTGAAGTCAAACCCGCCAGGGTGGGCGCCGACGATCCAGTGCACGCGACAACGGTGGCCGCCACGAAAACCAGCGCCAGCAGTCGGGTTGCCATGGAACGGAACCGTACCGCGCCGGAGAGGCTCCGCAATAAAGCGCGATCCGTCCTCGTTGAAAAGACCATTTGCGGAGCCGTGGCCCGAGCGGCCCGCCGCGAAGCGGCGAGAACGGGAAAATGGCGCTCCGCAGATAGAGCTCGATTCGGTCTCAGTCGACGATCGATTTTGCGGAGTCATGGCCCGAGCGGGCCGTAGCCGTGAGCGGGAACAGGGCTCCCCCTTCTGTCGACGGGTCACCTATCGGTGCTTGCTCAGGTCACTGTTTGGCGTGTGCCTCCAGATCGGCCAGGCCGGCGAGAATCTCGGCGGAGTCTGTAGCCATGTGGTAGGTCTCTTCCTCCGAAGGGAAATCGCCAGATTCGATGTCGGCAAAGAATCGTTTCATGGCGGCGACGGCGTCGTCTGCCAGGTTGGCGTAACGGCGGACGAACTTCGGCTGGAAGTCGCCGCTGCCGAGGCCGAGCACATCGTGGTAAACGAGCACCTGCCCATCGCAGTGAGGGCCGGCACCTATGCCGATGGTCGGGATCGGGATCTCCCTGGTGACGATCTCGGCAACCTTGTCGGGGACCGCCTCGAGCACGAGAGCGAACACTCCGGCACCGGCCAGCGATTGAGCGTCGCTGATGAGCTCATACGCCGCTTGTGCCTGTTTCCCTTGCACTTTGTATCCGCCCATGGTGTGGATGGACTGGGGGGTGAGCCCGAGATGGCCCATAATCGGGATCTCGGCATCGATGACCTTCTCGATTGCCTCGAGTCGTTTCCTTCCGCCCTCGAGTTTCACGGCTCCTGCGCCGCCCTCGCGAACGAAGCGGCCGGCGTTGCGCACGGTGTCCTCGGCCGAGACGTGATAGCTCATCCATGGCATGTCGCCGACTACGAGCGCGTCCGGCTTGGCCCGCGACACGGCCGCGGTGTGGTGCACCATGACGTCGACATCCACGGCCAGGGTGTCCTCGTGGCCGAGGACGACGTTTGCTACCGAGTCCCCGACCAGAATGATGTCGGCACCGGCCCGATCGGCGATAACCGCAGATGGGTGGTCGTAGGCGGTGACCATCCTGATCCTTGCTCCGCCCTTGCGCGAGCGAATACCGGGGGCGGTGATCTTGGCCATTGCTGCTCCTCTCTCCCCACCGCTTCGGGTTGGGGGAACGTCTGTGCAGTCTCTCCACTGTGGAACCGGGTGTGGCATCGGCCGCCTCGGAGGCCCGTTGGTCGCCCGTGCCTGCGGTTCCTGGAATACAACGCTACCAAACTCTCCGGGATTCCGGGACAGCTAGCGTGGTCCCATGGCCCGCAAAGACATATCGATGACCGAGGCCGAGCTCCTCGAGTTTCTCAGCGAAGGGCAGAAGTCCCTCCAGGTCGCATCGAACGACCCCGACGGTTATCCGCACCTGGTTCCGATGTGGTTCGTCGTCGAAGACGGCAAGATCGTGTTCCGATCCTTCTCGAAATCGCAGAAGATCCTGAACCTGCGCCGCGACCCCAACCTCACCGTGCTCGTCGAAGAAGGAACTGGCTACACCGAGCTACGAGGAGTGATGGTCAAGGGCGAGGCCAACCTCGTCGACGACGCCGACTATTGCCTCGATCTATACGTGGCACTCGCCAACCGATATGCGTTCTTCGCCGGCGTCGAGCCGGGCGCCACCCCCGAGGAAGAGGTCAGGGAGTACTTCGCCGGCTTCGCGGCAAAACAGACGGCGGTGGTTGTTGAACCGGTTGAAGTCGTGTCTTGGGACTACCGGAAACTCAGCGGCGGATACTGAGGCACCTCGGTGGACCGCACCGCTCCAGTCCACGAACCCGGGATCGACGGGCAGGCATTCCTCGATCACCTGGCTGAGGCGATCCGGTTGCCGACCGTCTCCCACGAGGACCGCGAGCGCAACGATCCGGGCGACGTCCTTGCCATCCATGCGTTCCTGCGCGACACATACCCCCTCGTCCACGAACGCTGCCTCGTTGAGACCGTGACGGGCCTCTCGCTGCTATTCACCTGGCAAGGGACCGACACCGAGGCCGACCCCATCGTGCTGATGGCACACATGGATGTCGTCCCAATCGAGCCCGGGACCGAGGACGACTGGGACCACGACCCGTTCGGCGGAGCGACCGTCGACGGCGAGCTGTGGGGCCGGGGCAGCCTCGATGACAAGGGACCGCTCATTGCGGTGATGGAGGCAGTGGAACATCTACTCGAGAGCGGTTTCGAACCGAACCGAACCGTGATCATCGCGTTCGGCCACGACGAGGAGATCGGTGGGCTGGAGGGTACGAAGCGGACAGCAGAGCTGCTTCGCAAGCGCGGTATCCGCCCCTGGTTCGTGGTGGACGAGGGCGGTTGGGTAGTCGACGAGATCCCCCCACTCACCAGCGAGCCCGTTGCCCTGGTTGGCACTGCGGAAAAGGGCTACCTCAACCTCGAGCTCATCGCCGTTGGCGAAGGTGGCCACTCGTCCATCCCCCCCAGGTCGACCGCGATCGGAAAGCTCGCCGCCGCCATCGAGCGCCTCGAGGCCAACCCGCTTCCCACACACATCGAAGTACTCGAGTCGCAGTTCGCGGCGTTGGCTCCGCGGATGAATCGCTGGCTCCGCCTCGTGCTGACCAACCTGTGGCTTTTCGGGCCAATCGTCGCCAAGATGCTCACCAGGCGGCCGCAAACTGCCGCATCCATCCGTACCACCACCGCGGTGACGATGGTCTCTGGAGGCGTGAAGCCGAACGTCCTTCCCCAGGAGGCGTCCGCCGTGGTGAACTTCCGCATCGTGCCTGGCGACTCCACCGAATCGGTCATCGCCCATGTCGAAAAGCTGGTTGGGCCCAACGTTTCGGCCGCGCCCTTCGGCGACCTGCGCACCGAGCCAACCCAATTCTCTTCCACTGAGTCCGATGCGTGGACAGTGCTGAAGCGGAGCATCGAAGAGACCTTTCCCGATACCGCGGTTGCGCCGTGGGTCACGAGCGGCGCAACAGACTCCCGGCACTTGAGAGACTTCGCCGGCGATGTCTACAGATTCAATGGGTTCACCGGAGACCTGGAGTCGCTCACCCGAATCCACGGCACCGGCGAACGCGTGCGGACATCCGATGCCGAATCGGCGGTCTCATTCTTCTGCCGCCTCATCCGCAACGCTCAGGGCTGACCTGGTGAATTGGTACCGGCCTCGAGCCTCTCGCGCAGCCAGGCGATGTCGGCCGCCTGCTGCTCAGAGTCGCCCCTGGTCTCAACGATCGCAGTTGCCTTTGCTGCGAGGACTACACCAACCAGCAGTTCTTCTGGGATCTCGCCGTGACCCAGGTTCTCGTGGCGGTCACGGTTGGAACCTGCCGGGTCTCGTGAATCGTTGGCATGGACAAGGGCTATACCTCCTGTCAGCCCGGCGATGAGGGCGACTGCGTCCTCCATGGCGGCACCCGCGGCCCAGGCGTGGCAGGTGTCGAGGCACACACCCACGTCGTAGTCCCCTATCGCCTCCCACAGCGGGCCGTAGTTATTCAAATCCTGCATCACGGAATTGCCGCTGCCCGCGGTGTTCTCGACGAGGATCGGTACGGTCACATCGAAGGAGTCCAACGCCTTGCGCCACCGTTCGAACCCGACAGCGAGGTCTTCGTCGTCCTCCACGCTCCCGCCGTGCACGACCACCCCTGCGGCGCCGAACTCAGCTGCCGCGCTGACAATATGGGCGAGGGTCTTGCGCGATGGAATGCGAACCCTGTTGTTGCCGGAGGCCAGGTTCATCGGATACGGGGCGTGCACATAAATCGGGAGCTTGTTCGCCCTCAGCGCATCCACGTCGTCGCGAGGGTCCGGCTTCTTCCACGACTGCGGATTGCCAAGGAAGATCTGGACGGCGTCCGCCGATCTCGCCGCGGCGGCTTGCAATGGATCCTCCGACCCGACGTGTGCCCCTATCAAGTAGTCAGCCATCGTTGCGGTCCTCGAGAGGTCGATCACGATGGAACGCCTCCATGGCCACCCTGGCGTGGACGACGACGTCCTCCGAGTGGCGTTCCCAGCTGGTGGCGTTCACCTTCAGCCTGTTGCCCTCCCATTGCGCATCCCACGGCTGTTCCGGGAGAAGATGAGTGTCGGTCACGACGAACACCACAACGTCGGTCGGTGACCCGTCGTCCGGGTCCGGATCGTGCGCAAGGTAGACATCGACGATGGCGTCCCATGGCACGAACGCTGGACCGGTGCCAGGCGCTCCGACGTGAAACTCGACTCCGTCGTCACGCAAAACCAACACCGGTTCTCGCTGCAACAGCGAGATTACGGCGTAGCCGAAAAGCCCGACACCGGCCAACAGCATCGGAACTCCCCAAAAGAAGTCGGCACGTTGTTGGTTCGCCCCGGTGGTGGTGAGGAGGCCGTCTTGAGATTCCGGTGGCGTCGAAACCCAGTGACCCCACATCACATCCACCGCGGTCACCATGAGCACGAGACCGACCAGCCCGAAGAGAAAAAGCCGTATCGGCGACCGGTGCACCTGGAGCAGTTTCACGGTGCCACTCCAAGATCTTCCGGGGTGATCAGGGTAATGTACGGGACGCCGGCTTCGGCGAGGCGAGCACTAACCGCGCCGCCGCTCCGGTCGACAAGAGCAATCGCCTGTACCACCTCGATGCCCGCATCGATGAGCACCTCGATTGCCTCGATCAGGGCGGCCCCGGTCGTCGTCGTATCTTCGAGCACGGCGACCACGTCATCGGCGCCCACCGGGCCTACCAGGCGGCCGCCGGTGCCATGATCCTTGGATTCCTTACGAATGGAGAACGATTGGATTGGCTTGCGAGCGCGCGCCGCAGAGATGGCGGTGGCAACCGCAATCGGGTCTGCGCCCAGCGTCATTCCCCCGACTGCGGTCACCCGGGAGTCGAGAGCGGCAAGCACTGTTTCGCCGACCAAAATGGCGCCCCAGCCGTCGAAGGTCGTTTGTCGGGCGTCTATGTACCAGTCTGAGGTCTCGCCGGAGCGCAGCGTGAACGGGCCGTCGGTCCGGACCGAGTGGTGGCGCAGATGTTCTACCAAATGGCCTTTTGGGTCGATTTCGGTCATCACAAAAAAATCTCGAAAGTCGCTCAAGAACGGTTGTGGGTCAGTCGATACGTTAATCAGACAGGATGCCTTCCTACCTCCCGTCTAGCCCGAGCCGAGGCCGCCGCAAGGCGGCCCTCGGTTCGTCCGGAGTAAGAAAGTCGCCAGTTGCCCGGCTCCGGCCGCCAGCCAGACCGCCGATAACTAGCGGCCGGTACAAGCACCCGAAGTGTCCCAAGCAATCTATCTTTTCCCTCACATGGAGCTTCTCTTCATTCGTCACGGCCAGCCCGCCTGGTCCGTCGACGGCCTATCGCAAACCGACCCGCACCTGACAGAGTTGGGGAGACGGCAGGCGGATCTGGCCGCGGCGCGCCTCGTCCGCGACAAGCGGCCGCTCAGCGAGCTCATCGTGTCCCCGGCAGCACGGTCGCAAGAGACCGCAGCCCCGATCGCCGCCAAAACCGGCTTATCCATCAAGACCGTCGACGACATCATCGAGATCAAGATGCCGGATTGGTCAGGCGAACTCGAAGAGACCGTGCAGCGCATCTTCGCCGAGGCCCGCCACCGTCCGCCAGAGGAATGGTGGGATGGGTTGGAGGGTGGTGAGTCCTTTCGCAGCTTCCACGACCGGATCACCCGATCGCTCACCACGGTGCTAGCCGAACGCGGAGTGCACCCCGATCGCCGGCAAGAGCACCTGTGGACCGTCGACGACCCAGACCAACGCATTGCGATCGTCGCCCACGGAGGCACCAACGCCGTCGCCATCGGATACCTTCTCGGCGCCGACCCCACGCCCTGGGAGTGGGAGCGTTTCATCCTCTACCATGCCTCATTTGCCAGGATGCGAGCCATCCCGATCGCCGGGGGGTTTGCCTGGTCGCTGCGTACCTTCAACGACCGAGAGCATCTGCCCAAGGATGCAAGGACGAAATAGGCGAGGCCAAGTTCCCAGTCTCAAGTTCCCAGTCCCCAGTTCCCGGTTCCCAGCTGTTCTGACTTGCGACTTGCGACTATTTCCCGTATCGGCGGTTCCTGCGGGTGAAATCCCGCAAGGCCCGCAGGAAATCGACGTGGCGAAAGGCGGGCCAGTACACGTCGACAAAGGCGTATTCGGCGTAGGCGGCCTGCCACAGCAGAAACCCCGAAAGCCGTGCCTCTCCTGAGGTTCGAATCACCAAATCCGGGTCGGGGAGCCCCGCCGTGTACAGGTTCGCCCCGATGCCGTCGGCGTCGATGCGTTCCACGATCTGGTCGGCCGGCATGCCTTCGTCGGCCAAAGTGCCAACAAGGTCTTTCACCGCATCGACGATCTCCTGGCGGCCCCCATACGCCAGTGCGATCGTCAGCCGTCGTTCGCCGTCCGGCATCCGTTCTTCCAGCGTCTTTGCCTCGGCGACGAGATCGGGCGGCAATAGGTCGAGGCTCCCGATGAAGCCAACCCCAACGTCGTGCGCCGCCAGAGCGGCTGGAATCTCCTCGAACAGCTCCTCGAGCACCTCGTAGTAGGGAACCAGCTCCGCGTCGGGGCGCTCCAGGTTCTCCTTCGATAGGAGCCAGCAGGTAACGGTGGGGATTTCGAGGTCCTCGGTCCATTGCAGGAACTCGATGAACTTGGCCATCCCGACCCGGTACGACGCCGCGTAGTCGGGCAGGCCTTCGCTCCTGGCGTATCTGCGGTGGCCGTCGTGGATCACCCCGATGTGCTGAGGCAGCTTGCTCCGGTCGAGTCCGGAGAGCAGGTGCCCCTCGTAAAGGCGGTAGAGGGGGCGTGTGGCCAGATCCCCGAATCCCATGCGCCGCATGCTAGGAGTTTGCCGGCGAATGGTGAATAGGGCGCTCGCCCTAACCGGTTTCGGCGCAGCCAGCAGGGAGTGGTGGTTGTGCGCAGTGGCTAGGCAATCGATGGCGGGTGCTGCCGGCCGGCCATGACCACGCAAGCGGACGACGTGCTCGTGACAAGCCGAAGAAGCTCGCCCGTACCATGGTTCGCACCGCTCGCCATGCTGGCGGCCCTCCTGCCGTTGATCGCAGCGAGCGACGAGATGGCGTTTGGCGGCGACGGCCGATGACGATTGCGAGCTCGACAAGGCGGTGAGCACAAGAAGGCCTGGCAGGAGTCCACCAAGGCGCTGGAACGGGAGAGCACTGAGGCGGACGAGCACTGAGGCGGAAGGGCGCCTCGACGCCCGCTCGCCGCTTTGTTTGAAAGCGCAGCTTGGTGCCAAGATGTGGACGACAGAAAGGGGAGAGCCATCGTGGCCATGTCGGAGGAACACAAGGCGGCGCTGGCCCAGGGGCGTGCCGAAGCCAGGGCAATCAAGGCGTATCTCGCAGTCGCGACCATACCGAAGAAGCGGGGCAGGCCGGTGACGCGAGCCTTGCTCGAGGAGAAGATCGTATCCCTCGACGAGAAGGTGGGTACTGAGGACGATCCGCTCGCCAGGGTCGAGCTGATCCAGGCCAGGATCGACACCCAACGTGCCCTCGACGACCTCGACAGCGCCGCCGACCTCGAGGCGCTCGAGCCAGGGTTCATCGAGCACGCCGCCTCATACTCCGACCGGAAGGGCATCACCTGGACGGCCTGGCGTGAGGCCGGGGTGCCGGCCTCGACATTGCGCAGCTCCGGCATCAAGCAAACCCGTCACCGCTGAACGTAGGCAGTTGGTCGCTGGTAGCTGGTAGATCACCACTGAGCTGATGCCAGTGGGCTGGTAATCGTGATCCGGGGTTACCAACTCGGCATTAACCCACCCCCCATTGGCGGCCGATACAACATCTATGGCCGCTCCAGTAATGGAATCCGTTACCGACGCTCATCGGTACGCTGTCGATGTGCACTTTCACCTGCCTCGTCGGACGCTGGGGAGGATGCAGAACCCGGTGAGGGGCATCCTCCACGGCAGCGCCGCGCTCGCCGGGATGGTGGGAACGGTGTTGCTGATCCTTCATGCTCCGACCTGGTCGCGCCGGGCGGGCGTGATGGTGTTTGGCCTCGCCATCGTGGCCCTCTACACCACGAGCTCTCTGTACCACGCCATCCCGTGGCGAGAGCGGTGGAAGAAGCGCATGCAGCGGCTGGACCGCTCCATGATCTTCATACTCATCGCCGGCACGTATACGCCGTTTGCGGTCATCGTGCTGGATGGCCCGTTGCGGTGGATCGTGCTCGCAATCGCCTGGGGCATCGCCATCAGCGGCGTCTTGCAACAGGGTCTGTTCCCAAAGGTTCCCGGATGGGTGCCGGTGGCGATGAGCACCGCGCTTGGGTGGCTGTCGCTGCTGTTCATCTGGCCGCTCATCGAGCGCCTGGGATGGCTACCGATAGGCTGGATAGCGGCCGGCGGCGTCATCTACACGATCGGGATGGTGTTCCTCGTCACCAACCGGCCCCTGCTATGGCCAAGGGTGTTCTCGTATCACGAGGTGTTCCACATCATGACCGTCTCCGCCACCGCCCTGCACTTCGTCGTGGTGTGGCGCTGGGTCGTGCCCTTCGCCTTGTAGGCCTCGGGTGATGGTCGGGCACCCACTCGCGGGCACTGCGCTATCGAGGTCCCCCAGCGCGTAGTCAGCCACCGCCGTGCCCCGTTGAACGGGCCTAGGTCTCGTCGCTCCCATCGAAATCCAGCGACGCTGAGTTGATGCAGTAGCGGAGCCCTGTCGGATTCGGGCCATCGTTGAAAACGTGGCCGAGGTGGGCTCCGCAGTTCATACACGCCACCTCGGTGCGCTTCATCAGCAGACTGCGATCGACCTTGCTTTTTACGGCAGCTTCAGCGGTCGGCTCGTAGAAACTGGGCCATCCGCTGCCCGACTCGAACTTGGTCTCGCTCGAGAACAAGGGTTCCCCGCACACCACGCACACATACGTGCCTGAGTCATGGTTATCCCAGAACTCGCCGGTGAAGGGGCGCTCGGTCCCCGCCTCCTGAGTGACGTGGAACTGGAGGGGCGTGAGCCACTCCTTCAGCGAAGATTCGGTGTGATCTGTCATGTGCGACAGGCTACCGCGCCTCGGTTCAATCGGCGACGTTGCACCTAGAGTTGCCCCATGACAATCGCCTGTCCTTCGTGCAGCGCTGAAGCTGCCCCGGGAGCGCGATTTTGCGCCTCGTGTGGTACCTCGCTCAGCGCAACCTGTCCTTCGTGCGGTGCCGACGCCGCACCCGACGCGCACTTCTGCGCCACCTGCGGAACCGCACTGCACGGGGAGGCAGCGGCCGGCACCCGACCGGCTGAGGAGCGCAAAGTGGTGTCGGTACTGTTCGCCGACCTGGTCGGGTTCACCGAACGGACCGAGCGTTCCGACCCGGAGGACGTCCGTGCCCGACTCACCATCTATCACCAGACCGCTCGAGAACAGGTGGAAGCTCACGGCGGTCGGGTCGAGAAGCTGATGGGCGACGGCGTATTCGCCGTCTTTGGGGTTCCCGCCGCCCATGAGGACGATCCGGAGCGGGCGGTACGTGCCGCGCTTCGCCTGCAAGAGGCGATCGACGGGCTCAACGACAACGACCCCGACCTTGCCCTTGCGGTGCGAGTGGCAGTGACCACGGGCGAGGCCATCGTCCAGCTCGACGGTGACGACCAGGACCGGGAGACGATCATCGGCGACGTTGTCAACACCGCGTCGCGGCTCGAGGCGGTGGCCCCACCAGGAGGAGTGGTGGTGGACGAGCGCACCTACCTGGCGTCACGCCGAGACATCGCCTTCGATGATCTCGATACGGTCGACCTCAGGGGCAAGGCCGACCCCACGGCGATCTGGCTCGCCACCGGTACACGAGCGCGCCAGGGGGTCGCCGTCGAGGAGCGTCATAAGGGCCCGTTCGTGGGACGCGCCGCCGAGCTGGCGATCCTCGTTGACTCGTTGGATCGGACGACCGCCAGCGAGACTATCCAGCTAGTCACGGTGGTCGGCGAGCCAGGCGCCGGCAAGAGCCGCCTCCTCCACGAATTCAGGGCTGTGCTCGACACGAGGACCGATACATTCTGGTGGAAGCAGGGGCGCTGTCTCCCCTACGGCGAGGGGATCACATTCTGGGCCCTCGGCGAGATCGTGAAAGCCCAAGCCGGGATCCTGGAGTCCGATACCGAGTCCGACGCCGACCGCAAGCTCCGTCATGCCGTGACCACGCTGATCGCCGATCCGGCTCAAGCGGAATGGGTGCTGTCCCGTCTCGCGCCCCTCGCCGGCGGGAGTTCGGAAGGGCAAAAGATCGAGCAAGGTGAGCTTTTCTCCGCCTGGCTCCGATTCCTCGAGGCGATGGCTCAGCGGCATCCGCTGGTGCTTGTCGTCGAGGACATCCATTGGGCCGACGACGCCTTGCTCGACTTCCTCGAGTACCTGGCCGAATGGGCGGTCGACACCCCGATCTTGCTCGTTGCCGCAGCCCGCCCCGAGCTGCTGGCCAGCCGGCCCACTTGGGGCGGGGGCATTCGCAACGCGACCACGATCAGCCTGAACCCGCTGGCCAACGACGATGCCGCGGTGCTGCTGGCTGCCCTGCTCGACCGCGCCGTTCTGCCCGCAGAGACCCAGCAGATGATCCTGGAACGGGCCGGAGGCAACCCCCTCTACGTCACCGAGTTCGTCCGTTTCGCCGCCGACAGCGACCTCCTCGACAAAACGGGCGAGATCGTGAACTTGGCCCTGCCCGACTCGGTGCAGGCGATCATCGCGGCTCGTCTCGATTTGCTCAGCACCGAAGAGAAGGAGACCTTGCAAGCGGCCGCGGTCATGGGCAAGGTGTTCTGGTCGGGAGCTGTGGCGGCGCTACGCCCCACGGCGCACCCGCTATCGACGTTGCGCGAGTTGATGCGGCGGGAGATGATCAGGCCCATCCGGGACACCTCGATATACGGCCAGGAGGAATACGCCTTTGTCCATGCCCTGGTCCGCGATGTCGCTTACGGCCAGATTGCCCGTGGCGACCGTGCCGAGATGCATCAGGCGGCAGCGAGCTGGATCGAGGCGGTGAGCGGCGAGCGCGGCGTAGACGTCGCCGAGCTCCTCGCCTACCACCTCGGTGAAGCGCTAACACTGATCTCCGATCCCGGCCCCGAGCTTCGGGCTCGGGCCTATCGGGTGCTCATGCAGGCCGGTGAGCGGGCGCGTAGCCTCGATCCGACCCACGGGGCCTTGTATTACCTCAAGGCGGTCGACGCCGCTGAATCCAACACCGATCGTGCGGAGGCGCTGTTGTGGGCAGGACAGCTCAGCCAGGACGATGTCGACCAGGCGGAGCAGTGGCTCGAGGAGTCGCTCGCCCTTTACCGGGAGGCCGGCGATCCCGAAGGGCAGGCGGACGCGCTCACCCAGATGTCCGGCTGGGCCTGGTGGCGAGGTGAAACCGAACGTGCCGACGAGCTGATCCGCGAGTCGATCGCCCTGGTCGAGAACCGGCCCGACTCCGAGGCCAAGGCAGCGGCGTTGGTGAACAGCGTTGGCAAGCTCTTTCTCCGCGGGCTGGATGCAGAGGCGGTCGCCGCGGCGGATCAGGCGGCACCCGTCGTCGATGCCGCAGGTACCGCCGAAGACCAGATCAAGCTGCTGTCGCTCAGAGGCGCCGCTCTGGCCAACACCGGGCTCAGCGATGAGGGGCTTGAAGACATGGCCACGGCAATGGGAATCGCAGACGACCGCAACTTTTCCTACCGATCCGCAACCATTCGCAACAACCTGGCAGCGCTGACCGAGCAACTGCGATCGCCGCAAGACGCGGTGGCGATGATCAACGAAGGCATCGAATTGGCCGAGGAGCGCGGCCTTCCGAGGTCTGCGGAGTGGCTCCGATCCACGAAGTCCGGGATCCTCATCTCGACCGGCGACTGGGCCGAGTCGGTTGCGCTCGCCCGGGGGGTCGTCGAGGCCGACGATGAGCGCGGGGGGAGCCAGGCAGGCGGAGGCGCCCGGTCGCACATCGCCTTCATCGAGCACTATCAAGGCGTGGACACTGCACGTGCCGACTGGGCCGAACTGCTCGAGAACGGACGTGAGATCCGGGATCTGCAGGTGCTGGCACCGCTTCTTGGGGTTGCCGTCACGATGGCCTTCGATGAAGGCGCCATTGCAGACGCAATCGCGATGACCGACGAGTTCGGCGATACCGCAACGGAGGTCTTTCGCACGATCTGGATGCCATGGGCGACCGGGCCGCTGGCACGGCTCGAAGACATCGATCGCATCGAGATGCTGCTGGAGGGGTCGCCGGCGATCGGGAGCGCGGCAACCGTTGGCCGGGCGCGCGCCGAGGGGCACCTGGCGGAGGCCCGCGGCGATCTCGAGAAGGCCGTCGAGTATTTTCTGGAAGCCGTCGCCGTCGCTGAAGACTTCGGCCGAACCACCGACGCCACCCTGGCCCGAATCGACGCCGCACGTGTGCTGAGTGACGATCGGCTTGGCCCGACGATCGCCGCCGCCCGAGAGCAAGCAGAACGAATGGGCGCCGATCGACTTCTCGCGCAACTCGACGAGATCGAGGGGGTCTCTGGGTCCGAGGCCGCCGAGGCCTAGTCGGGTGTTGTGCAATTCTCCAGCGGGCCGTCGCGGCCGGGAGAAACCGAGTCACCGCAACGCTCGAGCAGGCGGCGGCCCGTAGCACTCGTCATTGTTCAACACCCTCCTAGTCGACCGCGGCTTCCACCTCAAGCTCGACCTTCCACGCCGGATCCAACAGCGCAGCGACGACGATCATCGTTGCCGCGGGTGCCGCCTCGCCGAACAGCTCGCGGTGGGCACGACCGATGTCGTCAGAGTCGGCGGCGTCGGTGATGTACATCCGGGTGCGAACCACGTCGGACGGCGGTGCCCCGAACTCGGCCAAGGCGGCGATGGCGATCTCGCCGCAACGCAACATCTGCTCGTAGGCGGTGGCGGCGACCGGTTCCCCCTCTGGCGGGATGGGTGCGGTCCCGGCGATCTCGATGCGGTCCCCGAAGCGCACCCCGCGGGAGAACCCATAACGCTCTTCATACGGGGAGCCCGACCTGACGTACTGTCTCGGCATCAGTTGATGCTAAGCGGGTACTTGCGATTTGCGACTTGCGACTCCAAACGTGTCACACCCAACAGATACGGTGTTGACATGATGAAACGAACGACACCAGACATTGGCAACGACAAGGCGCTCGAAGCGTGGTTTGCGAAAGCCGGCGTCACGGCGGTGGCCGTCAACCGCTGTCCCGTCGCCGCCTGTGAGCGTTGTCGGAGGACATTCGACCGAGCGGCGTGAGTTTGCCTCGGACCCGAGGATGCAGAGCTAAACCGGGTCCGAGACAGCCCTAGAAACTCAACGGCCCCGCGATCGTCGGCTGGGTAGCCCGACGACGCCTATCTGGCGCAGGCGCCCACCAACACCGCTTCGCCGAGCACATGACCGTCGGCCGCGGCCAGGACCTCGGCCTTGGTTGCCCCCTCTGGCTAACAGTGGGGCCTGTCGTCTGTCGGGAGCTTGTGAAAAGTGCCGAGGTGCGAAGAGGGCAAACCCGTTCACCTTTCGCAGTGAACCCTCCATCACCCGAAAGGCTTCGCCGCGGAAGTTTTTCGGAAGTCTCGCGAGCCCCTACGTCACGGCCCCGAAGCGAGAAGGGTCTTTCGGCCCTGATGGGGTGTCCCTCGTTCGCGTTACATGTACGAGACCCTTGAGAAACGATTCACAAGGAGGAGCACATGAAGAAGACCCTGACACTCGCTCTCGCCGCGGTGTTGGTCGCAGCGGCGTGCGGAACTGCCGCCGATGACCTACCAACCGACCTCGGGAGCGACGGCATTCGGGTTGTGGCGGTCACGTTGTCCGAATTCTACTTCAGCCCCGCCGTGGTCGAGGTCGAGCAAGGTGAGACGGTGAGGTTCGTCGTGACAAACGACGGCGTTGCCGAGCACGAGTTCGAGCTATCGAACGATGCCGCCATCGAGGAGCATCTCGAAGGGGGCCACGACGAGCACGACGAAGGCATGGACGACATGGACATGGCTGAAAAGCTGACCCTGGCTTCAGGTGAGACCGGCGAGCTGACCGTGACCTTCGACGGTGAGTACGGCTGGGTCGTCTGCTTGATCCCAGGCCACTACGAGGCAGGCATGATGATGGAGGTCGTCTACCAGAAGTAGGTCGGCCGCCGACCGAGCGACTGGGAGGGCTGCCGCGAGGCGGACCCGCATCACCTTCGGGACTTTCGCAAGCCCGCCCGAATCCCGGCGCGGGGCGTCGCTGACTCTTCGGGCCTTGGTGGGTTTAGGGCAGCAGGGGGTTCAGCCCTGGCATCCTGTCTTGTTTCCCGTCCCCGTTCGAGTCGAAGCACGAGAAGAGCCAGTCCCCCTCAGGAGCGTTGCGGTCCGTCGCCAAGTAGGCGGCGAAGAAGTATGTGGTGCTGCGGTTGTAGGTCTGGTCGGGGTCGAGTTCGGTCTCCCTGCTGAGGGCGCCAATTAGGTAGGAGTTGAAGCCCAGTTGGCATTCTCCGCCTTGGGCAATCGCAGTCTGGGCCGCAGCGATGATGCGCTGGAGGTGCGCGAAGATTTCCTCGTCGGACCCAAGGGTGGCGGCTGCCGCCTCGGGGGCTTGCTCTCTTACGAAATCCACGACGCTCCCGCCTTGGATTACGGTCGTGTTCGGGTCCACGGTCGCTGGCTCAGCGTTGGCGGCGGCGCTGGCGCACGAGGCGGTCAGCAAGCCGGCGGCGATGGCGGCGGCGATGGCCTTCATACGTTGGTATGTCGGCAGAAACGGCGGATCCCTATAGGCGGTGGTCCGAGCGCTGGACAAGGAGACCGGCGACCAACGCCGGGAGATACTGCGACTCAGCCTCTGCGAGCTCGTCCTCGATGCCGAGCCTGACCGCTACGGGCCCGGTGCCCAAACCTCAACCCCGAAGCCGCCAGCGAGCTTCAACGGTGGCCACCATGCTCGGCGTTGAGTTGACGGTCTCCGGCAGTGACGACCCGAGCCCGCGTATCAAGGCCGCGCTTCAGCTCACCCCCACACCGCTGGCCTCTGAACAGGCCCGAGTCTTTGAGAGCCAACCCGGGTTGAGACAACCCCAGAAAATCGGCGGCCACGCGCTCGCTGGCTGCTCAATCCGACGGCGCCTACCTGGCGTAGGTGCCCATCAACACCGCATCGCCGAGCACATGACCCTCGGCGGCAGCCAGGACCTCGACCTTGGTCGCTCCCTCCGCTAGACCCAGTTCGGCATCGATCGCCAGAATGGTGAAGAAATAACGATGGGTACCGGACGGAGGGCACGGTCCCCCGTAGCCGGTTCGCTGCCACGAGTTGAGACCGCCGGTCCCGGTCTCGCCGACATCCTC
Source organism: Acidobacteriota bacterium (assembly GCA_022566415.1). Taxonomy (GTDB): domain Bacteria; phylum Actinomycetota; class Acidimicrobiia; order Spongiisociales; family UBA5794; genus JACZST01. Next base: position 27,055 of record JADFIY010000001.1, on the reverse strand, counting down.
GGGAATTGATGCGATCACCGGGATGTCAAAGACAACCCAGTGATCCCAGGTTCCCCCAGGAGCATCCGGGTCGTCCACGACGAGGACCAACGACATCGTGCCTTCCGGAACACCCTCGATTGCCAGTTCGGGCGACACATCGGCACCGTCACAGGTGAACCGGTCCGGGATCGTGCCTTCATGGGTAAAGGCGGGGGAGGTCAGTTGCATAGCTGCTCCTCGACTCGTTGTGCTGGGCGCCGGAGTCGCCTCCGTCGTCGTTGCGGTCGTCGTTACGGTCGACGCTGTGGTCGAGCCGGAGCAGGCGGCGAGGATCGCGGCGCCGACCACAAGCAACAACCGGTTCGTCATCGGACGCCGATAGTTGAGCCACGTGGCCTCATGATCCAGAACCTTCACCAGCCCAGGAGTCGAGCAACGCAAACGCCTCCTTTTCCGAATACGGCCCGTCGTCGATGCGCCGCTCGAGAAGCATATCCATGATCTCCCCGATTCTGGGCCCTGACTCGAGACCGAGGTAGTCCATTACCTGGTTGCCGTCGATCGGTGGGCGCATGGCGTCTAGCTCCTCGCGCTGACCAAGCTCCTCGATCCTCTGTTCCAGCTCGTCGATCCGGTTGGCGATGGCTCGAGCCCGCTTTGCGTTCCTCGTCGTCACATCGCTGCGCACCAGTTCGTTCAGGTCCTCGAGGAGCGGGCCGGCGTCGCGGACGTAGCGGCGTACTGCGGAATCCGTCCAACCCATCTTGTAGGTATGGGGCCGCATGTGCAGGAAGACCAGCCGCGACACGTCGTCCACCACGGACTTGCGATAACGGAGCTCGGTCATCTTCCTCCTCGTCATCCGGGCACCGACCACCTCGTGGTGGTGGAACGAGACACCGCCCGGTCCGAACTCTCTCGTCTCCGGCTTGCCGACGTCATGGAACAGAGCCGCAAGCCGGAGTCGCAGTCGAGGGGACGTCTTCTCGACCACGGCGATCGTGTGCGTCAGAACATCCTTGTGGTGGTGGATCGGGTCGCTCTCTAGGGCGAGAGCGGGAAGCTCCTGGATGAACTCGCCTGCTAGGCCGGTCGCAACCAGGCCAACCAACGCCGTCCCGACATCATCGCCGACGATGAGCCGGTCGAATTCACCCCTGATCCGTTCGGCGGACACGATGTCGAGTCGATCGTGCATCCGATGCACGGCGGCCACCGCCTCCTCGCTCGGGGCAAAGCCCAAGGTCGATACGAAGCGAAACAGCCGCAGCATCCGCAAGGGGTCGTCACCAAAGGAAACTTCTGGATCCAACGGGGTCCGCAGCAGCCCCGCCTGTAGGTCGCCAAGGCCACCGGTCGGGTCGATCATCTCGGGTGTGCCCTGGTCGCGGCCCGGGATACCGATGCCCATTGCGTTGATGGTGAAGTCGCGGCGGAACAGATCCTCCTCGATACTCTCTGAGAACACCACCTCCGGCTTCCTGCTGTCGTCGCGGTAGACCTCAGACCGGAACGTCGTGATCTCGTAGATGTTCCCTTCGCGGATCACCCCGATGGTTCCGAACCGTTTGCCGGCGACGTACACGTCTCCCGCCCATGGCCTGACGATCTCTTCTATCACGTCCGGTGTTGCGTCGGTGGCGAAGTCGAGATCGGCGTTCGGCCGATCGAGGAGCGCGTCGCGGACGCTTCCGCCGACCAGGTACAGCTCGTGACCGGAGGCACCGAACAGTGCCGCTAACTGACGCGACGGGCTGGCCGGAGCCAGCGCTGCCTCCAGCCGCGGCGGAATCATGCGACTCGCGACTCGCTACTCGCTACTCGCGACTTCCGACTCAATCTTTTCTCCACTTGTTTGCCAGGGCGTCTGCGTACTCGTTCCATGTGTAGTTGGCGTGACCCTTGATCCAGACCAGTTCGACCTCGGGGCGATCACCGTACGCTCGGTAGGCGCTCTTGACCAGGTCCAGGTTCTTCGGAACCTTGGAACCGTCTGGCCCGGCTCTCTTTCGCTGCCAGCCGCGCTCTTCCCAGGCGCTCGCCCACTCGTTGATGGTTTTGACCGCAAGGTCCGAATCCGAGTACACCGTCACCGGCGTGCCGTCAGGGACCAGCTTGAGGCCCTCGATCAGGGCAAACAGCTCCATCCGGTTGTTGGTGGTGTCGGGATCGAATCCATGCGCCTCATCGATGATCTGCCCGTCGACGACGTATACCGCCCCCCACCCCCCGGGACCGGGGTTGCCGGCACACGCCCCATCGGTGAACACACCGGTGTCGGGATCACCATCGGTTGCGACGGTGGTGGATGCCGCTCCACCCTCATCGCGACATGATTGACACAACCGTGGGGTCCATCCCGGATATCGGTCGAGCACTCGCTCGGGAAGCGAAAACGTCGTCCCGCAGCTCTCGCAGGTGAAATCGGCCATCGCCCGGGGAGGGTACCGGCGTTCGGACCGCCGATCGCGGTAGAGGCTCCGCAAACAGTGCGCCGTCCGGTCTGTTTTGGTAAGACCATTTGCGGAGCCGTGGCCCGAGCGGCCCCGCCGCGAAGCGGCAAGAGCGGGAAAAATGACGCTCCGCAAACAGTGCGCCGTCCGGTCTGTTTTGGTAAGACCATTTGCGGAGCCGTGGCCCGAGCGGCCCCCGCCGCGAAGCGGCAAGAGCGGGAAAAATGACGCTCCGTAGACAGTGCGCCGTCCGGTCTGTTTTGGTAAGACCATTTGCGGAGCCGTGGCACGAGCGGGCCATAGCCAGGAGCGGGAGAGGATGGTCAACCTTTGTCGAGAAGACCGGTCAATTATCGGTGCGCTCTCAGTTGGCGACTCGCTCCAGACGCCGCCCCTGTGCCGCCGCTTTGAAGTCCGTTACCGAGGCTGCATGCGACGTCGCTGCTTCAAAGCTGATATCGCCGTTCTCGTATAGCTTGAAGATGGCCTGGTCGTAGGAGCGCATTCCGAAGAAATCGCCTTCAGCGATGTCCTCGACGATCTCGTCCAGCAACTCCGGATCGGCGATTCTGGCTGCCACCCTTTCGGTGTTGACCAGCACCTCGACCGCGGCGACCCTGCCCTTGCCATCGGCTCGAGGGATGAGCTGCTGGCTCACGATGCCTTTGAGATTCGTCGCCAGCGTCTTGCGGATCTTCTGCTGCTGGTGCGGGGGGAAGAACTCAACGAGCCGGCGGATGGTCTCGACCCCGTCGAATGTGGGGAGGACTGCAATGATGAGATGGCCGCTCTCGGCAGCGTTGATGGCCGCCGTCATCGTTTCCATGTCGGGAAGTCCGCCTACGAAGATCACGTCGGTGTCCTGGCCGACCGCGGCGGTGATCCCAACCGCGTACGAGGCAGTGTCGACTCCGATCTCGCGTTGAGAGATGATCGACTGCTGGTCCGGGTAGAGGATCTCGATCGGATCTTCCAGCGTCACGACGCTGGTTCGCCTGGTGGCGTTGATCCGGTTGATCAAGGCGCCGGCCGTGGTCGTCTTGCCGGAGCCGGCCGGCCCTGTCACAAAAACGAGGCCGGGACGTTCGTCGGCCAGCTTCTCGAGCACCACCCCGGGCAACCCGAGCTCGCGAAACGTGCCCTTGACCGGCGACACCCGGCGCAACACCAAGCTGACAGAGCCCCGCTGCCTGAAACTAGAGACGCGAAACCGCCCCCGCCCGGGTCGACTGATGGCAAAGTCGGCTTCGCCAGCCTCATTGAACGTGTGCCTGGCGCGGTCGGTGATGATGCCGTTGAGATAATGCTCGGTGTCGTCGGGAGTCAAGGTAGGCAGCTCGGCGCGATGGACGACACCATTGATCCGAAACACCGGAGGTGAACCGACCTTCAGATGCAAATCCGATCCCCCGACGCCGCTGAGCTTGTCCAGCAGTTCATCGAGGGAAGGCAGCGGTGAGCTCACGGGTAAACCTTCCACAAGTGTTCCCATACAGTTTCGGTATCGGCCTGCTCCGGCAAGGGCTTAAACGACATCCCAATACGGTGAAAGCGCCTCAACTGCCCGATCCACGGCATGATCGGCGGATTCGCTTGCGCTGCCTGAGAATCGGAGACCAGGTGACGGGTAGGCGTGCCCGCGAAGAGTGGCGGAAACCGAGTCGCCGATGGCATCCAGGTCGTAACCTCCTTCGAGCCAGAAAACGGTTCGTCCGGCAGGCGGCAACGGCGCCAGCGCAGAAGCCATCATCGCAAAGTCATCATCGACCAGGCGGATATCGGCGAGCGGATCGGCGATGTGTGCGTCGTATCCCGCACTCACCAGAAGCCAGCCTGGGCCGAACTGCTGGACAATCGGGACGATGACCCTGGCGAAAGCCTCCTCGTAGATGGCTCCGTCGGCACCCCCGGGCACGGGGATGTTGACGGTGGCGCCCGTCCCTGCACCTTCGCCGATCTCGTCGCTCCATCCGGTGCCCGGATAGAAGGGGTACTGATGTATCGATGCGTACAAGACATCGGGGTTCGCAGCGAAAATCGCCTGGGTGCCGTTGCCGTGGTGAACGTCCCAGTCGACGATTGCCACCCGTTGTCCCGAGGCCGCCAGCTTGGCTGCGGTCACCGCCACATTGTTGAGCATGCAGAAGCCCATGGCTCGGTCGGCTTCGGCGTGATGCCCTGGGGGACGCATGGCAACGAACCCCACGTCGGCCGCCCCGGCTTCGAGGCTCCGGACCGCGGTGGCACCGGCGCCGGCGGCGTTGACGGCGGCGTCCCACGAGCCAGGGGAAGCGTAGGTGTCGGCATCGATGCTGCCGCCTCCCTCTGCGCACAGACGCTCGAGTGCGGACATGAACGCTTCGTCGTGAATGGCAACCAGGTCAGCTTGGGTGGCGGGATCTGCATCGACCTCCACAACGGCGAGGCCAGACCGGACCACGCCGTCGACGGCGGCTATCACCCGCTCGGGGCGCTCCGGATGGCCCGGCGTCGGCACGTGGTCGAAACTCGAAGGATGGGTGACGAGTGCGACCCGCATCGGCCGCATCCTTGCAGGGTCCGCGCCGAGAGTCGGGAGTCCAGAATCATGAGTCCACGTATTACGCGGTACGTCGTTCGTGATACGTGATACGTGGAACGTGATACGTAACACGCACTTGGGGAACCGTCTCACACCCCACGGTCGCCGGTACGCTGCCCGTGTCTGCTGGTCACCGTGGAGGGAAAATGTCGGTTACGGAGAGCGCACCGCCCGTGCAGCAGCGCGGCCGGTGGCCGGGGCCGATCCGGCTACGACGTGGTTGGGCTCGGGCAGACGCGCGCCCATGGAACGACAGGACGCCCGATGCCAACTTGCGCATCGTTCGAGGGGGTGCTTCCTTCCTGGACGCGTGCACCGCCTGGCTCATCGCCAACGGAGCTCCGTCTGTGCTTTCCCCGCCCCTGGGCTCGGGCGCGGCCAGGAAGTGGGAGTCTGTCGGATACCAGCGGTCGGTCCCTCTGACACTGATGCGTCTCGAGTTGGCACAACCGGTGCCCGCGCCGAACCACCCCGTCGTCTCGGACGACGTGGTCCTCGATGACCTTCTTCGCATCGATCACGTCGCATTCGACGATTTCTGGCAGTTTGACCGGGTCGGTCTCGAGGAGGCGATCAACGCGACCAGCAATGCCAGAACGCTGACCATCCGCGGACCCGAGGCCGACCCGGTGGCGTACGCGGTCATCGGCCTCGGGCATGCCATCTCCTACCTGCAGCGCCTTGCCGTTCACCCCGACTGGCAACGCTCCGGCATGGGCCGCTCTTTGGTGCGCGCTTCGGTCCGGGTGGCACGAACGGCAGGAACGCGGGCGATGGTGTTGAACACCCAACAGGAAAATGAAGCAGCGATTCGGCTCTACGCATCAGAGGGGTTCGTCACTCAGCCTGAATCCCTCACGGTGTTTCGCCGGAGCTGAACTCCTATGCCGCCACGCCTACCAGAGCGCTACCGGCTCAACGTCAGACTCGGCTCGGACGGTGATGTCGAGGAGTGGCTGGCGACGGACGAGCAACTGGAACGACCGGTCCTCATCCGGTTCCCCGGTCCCGCCGGTACCCCCGACCGCATGGATGGCTTCTTGAAGGGTGTGCGCGCCGCGGCGGCCACGAGCCATCAGCACGTCCAGAAGGTCTTCGCCGCCGGCGAGTTCCACGGCTCCGCCTTTGCCGTCGCTGAGTGGGATGGGGCGGTAACCGTCGCCGACCGTCTCAAGGTGGGAGAAACCATTCCGGTCGCCGAATACCTCCCGAATGCAGCGGGCCTCGCCGATGGGCTCTCCGCGTTTCACGCCAACGGTGGGATCCACGGGGCGATCGATGCCGCCGCCATCCACTTCTCCGCCGCCCATCCAGCCCGTCTCGCTGGCTTCGGCCGGATCCCGACCACCTCGACCCAGGAAGAGGACACCGTCGCCCTTGCTCACGTGCTACGCACCGCCATCACCGGCAGCGACAATCCCTGGGTGCTCCCGTCCCAGGTGGCCGAAGGGTTGCCGGGGTCCGTGGACGAGGCGTTGACCGCGGCGGCCGCCGGCTCTCTCGACGCTGCCGGACTCGCCGCCGCCCTCCGCGCCATCCCGTTCTCGCCGCGTCAGGAGCCTCGGGTGGCCTGGTCCCCGCGCGGCCTCTTCGCCTTCGCCGCGATCGTGGTCGCGATCGTCGTGCTCGCCGCCCTTGGCCTTCGGCTCGACATCGATCCGGATTCACCCTTCCTCTATCCGGCCGCTTCTTCGGAGCGGGAACCGACCTCGCCGACGACGACAATTCCGATCGTCGAGGCACCCGTCGATCAATCGGTGGCAGCAACCGCAATCGCCTACGACCCACTCGGGGACGGTGCGGAGAACAACGACGATGCCGAGGCCGTACTCGATGGCGACCGGGGAACGAGTTGGCAAACGGAGCGCTACCCGGGCCCGCTGCCCGATACAAAGGCAGGCGTAGGCCTCGTACTCACCGCCGATGGCCCGATCTCGGCCATCGAAATCTCAGGCTCTCGCGATACGCGTTACATGCTGGCATGGGCAACGGAGCCCCAACCAACCTACGACGGTTGGCAGCCAGCCGGATCAGGGACGCTGCTCACCGGGATCACGCGGCACCAGGTTCCCACCGCGGAGGGTGCCTGGCTCATCTGGCTCACCCACCTTCCGGAGCAGTCTGACGGCACCTTCGCTGCAGAGATCTGGAGCGTCTCCCTGATCCCGTAGCCGGCCACCGGCTACCAACGATCACCAGATCTACACAGCGACTGGGCCGCACCGCGACTCGGCCACTCGGCTGCGCGAGAATCACTCGCAATGACCGGCCGTTCCGCAGAAGACCGCGATCTGATCCGCCGCTATTTGGCAGGCGATTCCGACGCGTTCGAGGCTCTCATGGCAGCTCACGAGGGCCGGGTGTTCTCCATATGCCTCCGCATGCTGCGCGACCGCCAGTCTGCGCTCGATGCCACTCAGGACGTCTTCCTCACCGTGTTTCGCAAAGTCGATCGTTATCGAGAACAAGCCGCGTTCAGCACATGGCTGTACCGGGTGACCGTCAACACCTGCTACGACCACCTCCGACGTAACAAACGCAAGCGAACCGAGGCGATGCCCGAGCACCTCGACCCGCCTGATCCAAGAAGCGGAGATGCCATCGGCGCCGTCGAGCTTCGGCCCGATATCGAGCGCGCCCTGCAAAGCATCGCACCCGAGTTTCGCGCGGCGGCGATTCTCGTCGACCTCGAAGGCATGTCGCTACAGGAGGCCTCCGATACCCTCGGAGTGCCGATCGGGACGGTCAAAAGCAGAGTGTTTCGTGCCAGACGCCTATTAGCAAAAGAACTCGGGAACCTCGCTCCCCCTCCAACGCATCCAAACAAGGAACCATGAACGACAGCGACCGCCATCTGATCGTCGCCTTGCTCGACGGGGCGCTCTCCCCCGCCGAGCAGGCAGACGTACGCGCTCGCTTGGAGATCGACGCCGAGATGAAAGCCGCCTACGACGAGCAGCTCGCGGTGTCGACCGCACTGCGGTCCGCCCTCGCGGTATCGATGACCGCCCCCGAGCGCGACGAACTCCACGGTGCGCTGAGGGCCGGGTTGTTCCTCGACGACAAAACCGGAGTAGCGCCGGTTGCCGCTCCCACCCGAAGGTGGAGCCGGTGGTGGGCACCGCTCGCCGGTCTTGCCACCGCGGCCGTGATCGTCACCGCGGTCGTCGTTCTACCCGGCACATTCGGTGGTGAGGACGCTGCCGATCTTGCCGGCGCACCGGCGCCGCGGACGACCGCAGCCGCCGCGGCTCCTTCGCTGGAGGCTGATCCCCTCGGCGGCATAGCCGAAGACTCAGCCGAGGAGCAGCGGGTCCAAGAGCCGACTCCGACCACAGCGGTCGCCGCCGAAACCGCAGAACCCGATGCCATGCTGTACTCGCTGGCACAAACGACGGACGCGTCTGGTGAACTCGAGCTGCCTGTGCTGAGAGACGATTTCGCCGCCGATGGCGTCGAGAATGCCGCTCTCAACTCCACCGCAAGGGCGACGATCGACTACGACGCTGCTGCCGGGTGCTTCGGCTCCGCCGACAGCGTGATCGGCGAGGCTGTGCTGGTTGGCACGCTCTCGGTGACCGGCGACAACGTGGTCGTGGTCATCACCGATGCCAACACCGGCGCCGAGACCGTGATCATCGTCGACCTCACAACGTGCCGGGTGACGTCGGCAGGACCGTGACCAAGTTCGGCCCGGACTAACCTCGCCCGCATGGCGAACCAGGACGGCGATTACCCCGCGCAAATCGCAGACTTGATTGAATCGTTCGCGATCAAGATCCGGTCGCTCACGGTCGACCGGGCAGAGCGGTCTATCACATGGACTGCGTTCGGTTTGTTGTTCGCCACCATCGGCGGCCTCGTCACCATCTGGCTGCTCGTCGCCTTCTTCCGGGCCTTTGGCGAGCTTGTCGGTCAGGAAGTGGCCTACGCCATCACCGGGGGCATACTCATCGTGGTCGGAGCGTTGCTCTGGATACGACGCTTTCCCAAAGACGACGAGACGGGCCAGGAGTGACAGTGACAGAAAAGGTTCTCATCCTCGGGTCGGGTCCCGCGGGTCTGACCGCGGCGATCTATGCAGCGCGCGCCGATCTGGCCCCGGTGATGATCGAGGGTTTCGAGCGCGGCGGTCAGCTGATGCTCACCACCGACGTTGAGAACTACCCGGGATTTCCCGACGGCATCATGGGGCCTGAGCTCATGGAGGCGATGCGCAAGCAGGCGGAGCGGTTCGGTACGAAAATCATTTCGTCGGATATCACCACCGTCGACCTATCCGAGCGACCGTTCAAGGTGTGGGTCGGCCAGGACCTCTACGAGGCCGAGACGCTGATCGTGTCCACCGGCGCCTCAGCGCGATGGCTCGACGTTCCGGGGGAGCACCGTCTCCGCGGCTATGGCGTTTCCGCCTGCGCGACCTGTGACGGGTTTTTCTTCCGCGATAAGGATCTGGCCGTTGTCGGGGGCGGCGACAGCGCGATGGAGGAGGCGAGCTTCCTCACGAAGTTCGCCTCAAAGGTCACGATCGTTCACCGACGTGGCGAGTTCCGTGCCTCCAAGATCATGGCGCAGCGAGTCCTGGACAACCCGAAGGTCGACGTCGTATGGAACAGCGAGGTCGTCGAGGTGCTCGGCGATGAGTTGGTCACCGGCGTCCGTCTCAACAACACCGAGACTGGGGAACGATCGGAATTAGCGGTCGACGGTGTGTTCGTCGCCATCGGGCATGATCCGAATACCGGTTTCTTCCAGAACCAGCTCGAGCTCGACAAGGGCGGGTACATCGTCACCGAGTCGGGTACTACCAAGACTTCGGTCGAAGGGGTCTTCGCCGCCGGCGACGTGATCGACCACGTATACCGGCAGGCAGTAACCGCCGCCGGGATGGGATGCGAGGCGGCGTTGGACGCGGAGCGACTGCTAGAAGCTTGGGAAGTTTGACGACCGGGTTACGGTTCAACCTCTTGTACGTCTAAACAAGGAGAACTCATGGGTAAGAACACCATCGAAGCGACGGACGCGACGTTTGCCGAACTGGTCGGTGAGTCCACGCCAACGCTCGTCGACTTCTGGGCGGAGTGGTGCGGGCCATGCAAGATGATGGAAGGACCACTCGAGGAGATCGCCGGAGAGCAGTCTGGAAAACTCAACGTCGTCAAACTCAACGTCGATGAAAACCAGCAAACCGCCATGCAATATGGCGTGATGAGCATCCCGACCCTGATTGTGTTCCAGGACGGCCAGGAGATGAAGCGACTCGTCGGAGCGCGCAGCAGGAAACAGCTCGAGGCCGAGCTCGCCTCGTTCGTCGGTTAGAGCGCGCACCGCTAGGTGACCGGCCGTCTCGACAGAAGTGGAGCCATTTTCCCGCTCCTGGCTACGGCCCGCTCCGGCCACGGCTCCGCAAATCGCCGTAGCCGACACAGACCCGATCGCGCGCTTTTTGCGGAGCGCCATCTCTCCCGCTCTCGCCGCTTGGCGGCGGGCCGCTCCGGCCACGGCTCCGCAAATCGCCGTAGCCGACACAGACCCGATCGCGCGCTTTTTGCGGAGCCTCTCGGCGAACCGAGGGGCTGGTGAGACAGTTCCACGCAGGAGATCGCGGGGAGCCGGTTCGAGACATTCAGCGTCGCCTCACATCGCTCGGCCAGAGGACGGATCCTGACCCTCTGGGAGTCTACGGAGCCACAACCGTCGCCGCCGTCACCGACTTTCAGCGCTCCCGGGGGCTGCCACAAGACGGAATCGTGGGACCCGACACCTGGCAGGCGCTTGTCGATGCCGGCTACCACCTCGGGGATCGCATGTTGTATCGACGGGTCCCGATGATGCGAGGTGACGACATCTCCCATCTGCAGCAGCGGCTCAACTCGCTGGGGTTCGAAGCCGGAAAAGTTGATGGCCTATTTGGCCATTCCACCCTGAGCGCGGTCCTCGACTTCCAACACAACCGGGGCATGGCGGAGGATGGCATCGTAGGTGCAGCAGTCATCGAGGAACTCGCCCTCATGCAAAGGGAGACATCGAAACGTGGCAGGGAGGTCGTACGGGAGCAGGCGTGGATCGCCTCGCTGCCTTACCCGATCGCCGGGGCGCGTATCTACCTCGACCCTGCCTGCCCCGATGAACCCTCGGCAGCCCTGACGTGGCAGGCCGCCATGGGCGCATCCACACCATTGCGTGAAGCTGGGGCGATGCCCTTGCTGTCGCGAAGCATCGATACTCTTCCGGCAGAGCACGTTCGCGCTCGGCGGGCCAACCGCCTCGACGCCGATCTCGTTATCTCCCTCACCACCGCCGCCGCGTTCGAAGAGGGAGCCTTCTACTTCGGAACCGATTTGTCCTCCAGCCCGGCGGGCCGAGTCCTCGCCGAGACGATCGGCTCCGGGCTCGGGCTACCCGTCGCGGCTAGAGCGACTCCGATGCTGCGTGAGACCCGCGCTCCCGCCGTGGTGGTAGCCACCGACCTGCTCACCAGCGCGACCGGCAAGGTGATCGCTGCTGAGGTCATCGAGCTCTTCCTCCACGGAGTACCTCAGGAGAACAGCGCCCGGTAGATCCGCTCCAGATCGTCGAGCGAGGAATACCGAATCACGAGCCTGCCGCCTTCGCCCCTTGGCTTGATCGAAACCTCGGTGCCCAGCCGATTGGTCAGTCTCTCCTCGAGTTCGATGATGGCGGCGGGCCGAGCTTGGCGGGGTCTGCGGCTCGGTGGTGACGCCTCGGCAATCGCCCGCTCCCGCGCTGCTTCTTCGACACTTCGGACCGACAGTCCCTCGTCGACCGCTCGCCGCGCGATGTGGAGGGCGTAGGCAGGATCATCAACCGACAGCAAGGCTCTGGCATGGCCGGCCGCCAGTTCCCCCCGGTCCAGCATCCCCTGGATGGCGGGTGGCAGCTGCAGGAGTCGCAGGGTATTGGTCACAGCACTGCGGCTCTTCCCGACCCGGTCTGCGACGTTTTCGTGTGTCATGCCAAAATCTTCCAGAAGGCTCTGGAAGGCTGCGGCCTCCTCGAGGGGCGACAGGTCGGTTCGCTGTAGGTTCTCGATAAGGGCCTCGGTGAGGTTCCGCTCATCGCTACTTGTCGGCCGGATCACAGCCGGGATTTTGGACATCCCGGCAAGCGCCGCAGCCCGCAACCTTCTTTCCCCTGCGACCAGGACGTAGGCGCCCTGGGCGGTCCCCGGGCGAAGCACAATCGGCTGGAGCACTCCTACCTCCCGAATCGAGGCCGCCAACTCCTCCATCGCCTCATCGTCGAAGCGATGCCGAGGCTGCCGCGGATTTGGCTTCACCGCTGCAATGTCGACCTCGGCGAAGCCGACGACCGGGAGATCGACGGGGATCAGTGCATCCAACCCCCGACCCAGCCCGCTCTTACGTGCGGCCATGACGCCTCCTGAATTCGCTGGCGAGCTCGCGATACGCGATGGCACCACGGTTCATGCGATCGTATGCCTCGATCGGCTCACCGTGCGAAGGCGCTTCGGACAGGCGAACCGTCCTCGGGATCACCGTCTTGTATGCCGTCTTCCCAAAATGATCCCGCACCTCCCTTGTGACCTGTTTCGAGAGCGTCGTGCGCCCGTCGTACATGGTGAGCACGACACCTTCGACATCTAGTTGAGGGTTAAGGCTGGTTTGCACCAGTTGAATGTTGCGTATGAGTTGCCCGACACCCTCCAGCGCGTAATACTCGCATTGGATCGGAATCAGCACTTCGTCTGCGGCCGTAAGGCCATTGATGGTGAGCAGTCCCAGCGAGGGCGGGCTGTCGATCAGCACGAAATCGTAATCGTCGACCACGGTTTTCAGGGCGTTCTCCAGACGATGCTCTCGAGAAAACATCGACACCAGCTCGATTTCGGCGCCGGCGAGGTCAATCGTGGCCGGCACCAAGAACAGATCGCGGACCGAGGATGCTTCGATGACGTCCTCTGCCGCAACGTCGTCGACCAAGAGATCGTAGGTGGATTGTTTGATGGCGCTGCGGTCGACGCCAAGACCGCTTGTCGTGTTTCCCTGAGGGTCGAGATCGACAAGAAGCACTCGCTCACCCTGAAAAGCAAGCCCGGCTCCGAGGTTGATGGCGGTCGTCGACTTCCCAACGCCACCTTTCTGATTGGCGATGGCGACAATGGTGGCGTTTGGCATTTGAAGGCTCAGAACCCTTTCAATTGCGTGTCATCCTAAGGTGCCATGCCGGCGAGTCAAGGATACCTTCGGGGGTTTCGAGCAGCTGAAGCGTTTCTCCTGGTTCAGCTGGTGGGGTATGTGCAGGCGGATGTGAGCGACTGAGCCCGATGACGGCCGTGCCTCCGGTGTCGAGGGTGGAGCGGGCCGCGTCCAGGGCATCTCCGATCGGCAGCGAGGCTCGGAATGTGGCCGCGGCATACGTGCTGGTGAGATCGCGCACATCGCCTTGCACCGTAACGGCATTGGCCAGACTGAGGATCCGCAACGCTCGTCCGGCGAGCAGGGTACGCCGCTCCGAACGATCGAGCAAGGTCACCGCCGTCCCCGGATAGGCGATGGCCAACGGGATGCCCGGTAGTCCAACCCCCGATCCAACATCGATAAGGGTAGCCGGTGGGTTGTCGACAAAGCCTATCCCGAATACCAGGGAGTCGGCGACGTGGCGGTCGATGATTCGAGCGGCTTCGCCAGGTCCAACCCCGCCAGCAGGTACGGCCTCCACAACCAACCACTCGGCGTAGCGGGTAAGCAGATCTAGTTGATCAGGCGACAATTCGATCCCCGCCCAGCCGGCAGCCCGCCGCAGCGCGCTTTCGGCATGTTTCACGGGAAACATGCCGAAGAGATTCCGCAAATAGGGGGCGATCCGTTTCTTCTTGGTGAGGCCATTTGCGGTGCCGTGGCCCGAGGGGCCCGAGGACGCAGCGAAAGCGGGTAAGGGGCCCAACTTCTGTCGAGACGACCGGTCACCTATCGGTGCACGCACTGAGGCTCAGCTGGTTGCGCCGTCCACCGGTGAGATGACCACTGCTCGTCGCGGGTCCTCGCCCTCGGAGTGCGTTCGAACCCCGTCGATCTCACCGGCGGCGTCGTGCACGACCTTGCGATCGGCGGCATTCATCGGCTCCAGCATCACCTCGCCCCCTTCGGCGACCACCTGTTCGGCCAGCCGGTGCGTGTAGATGGTCAGGGCCTCACGCCGCCGAGCACCGTAGCCAGCGATATCGATTCGCATACGAGGAGCACCAAAAGTCTTGCGCTGCACCGTGGTGCGGGTGAGTTCGAGCACCGAGTACATGGCGGCGCCTTTTGCCCCCACCAACGCCTCGGTCTGGTCGCCTACGACGTCGAGATAGAGCACGTCGTCTTCAATTCGTGACGTTATCTCGCCCTCCAGGCCAAACGCATCCAGCAATCCGTCGAGGAATGCCGTTGCCACCTTGGCTTGCTCCTCAATCGGTGCAGGCTCTGGTCGCTCCGTCTTGTTACCGGCTTGTCCGTTTTCCATGGATCGACCCTTCCCATCCTGCTGTGCCCGCCGCCGTTGCGAGCGTTGCCCGCTCTTCGCGGCCTGCGTCTCGCCTTGTTGTTGCTGCCTTTTCTTGTGCTGGTTCTGTTGCTGTTGCTGTTGCTGTGGCTGTGGCTGTGGCTGTGGCTGTCCCGATGATCCACCCCGACGCCGACGACGCTTGCTCCTGCTGGGTGCCTTGACGACTTTGACAATGGCAGGTCGGCTGCCCATGCCGAGGAAGCCGCCGGCAGCCTTCTGAAGGACCTCGACCTCAGCGTTCTCCACCGAGTCTATCCCGAGTTCCTCGAGTGCTGCCTCCACGGCTATTTCGACGGTGCTGCCGGTTACTTCGACCCACTCCATCGGCTTACTTCCTCCTCCGGCCCTTTTTCTTCTTGCTGGCGTTCGGGGACAGCCCCTTTGGCGGTTGGTCACCCTCCGGGATTTCGCTAGGTCTTCCCGCCTCCTCGGTTTCCCCGCCCTTCTCCCGGCCGTCAATCCAGTAGATCAGTGACTGCTGCCCGATGCGGAACGTGCTCGACGTCGCAAAATAGATCCCAAGCCCTGCGGTGAGCGTCCAGCTGATGAAACCGAAGAACAGTGGCATCACCTTCATTACCGTCTGCATCGACTGCTGTTGCGGGGTCTTTTCCGAATCGTCACCGTTCCGGGTCTTGGTGGTTTGATACTGCTGGTAAAATCCGGCAGAAACTATGAAGATCAGGAGAACTATGTAGGGCACCGCCGCCAGGATGTCGCCGCTGCTGAACGCATCCGGAATCGCCGAGCTCGGGGAAAGGGTCAGATCCATGCCGAGGAACGTGGTGTTGATCTGGTCGGCGTCGATGTAGTTGCCGGTGTTGCGCAACACTGAAAACAGCGCAAACCAGATCGGCATCTGGACGATCAGCGGTAGACAGCCCGCCGCAGGGTTGACGCCGCGCTCCGAATACAGCGCCATCAGTTCCTTGTTGAGCTCCTCTCTGTTCCCCTTGAGCTCCTTCTGGATCCGCTTGACCTCGGGCTGGATCTCCTGCATGGCTCGCATCGAGCGGGTTTGTTTCAGCGTCAGCGGGAACATCAAGAGCGACAACCCGATCGTGAGCATCACGATTGCCACTCCCAGATTTGGAATAAACTGGTAAAAAAAGTTGAGCGAAGCGCCAAGGAGGTCGACCAGTTGGTCCCAAATTGGAATGGCCAATAGCGTCCAGTTGGGTGTCATATAGTCGTCCCCAACCGATCATCGGGGGAGCCGGGGACCGGATCGAGACCACCTTCACGGAACGGTTGGCACCTACCGATCCGCTTGATCGCCATCCAGGAACCCTTGACGGCACCGTGCCTTTCGAGAGCCTCATAGCCATAGACCGAGCAGGACGGATGAAAACGGCATTTCCCACCCATGAACGGGGAAAGGATTTTCTGGTACGCCCGCACCAACACCATGAGCAGGCGCGCTACCGGCGAAACCCTCTGCGCCGTCTGGCTGCTCATCTCCCGTTACTCCTCAGTCCCTTCGATGGCCTGGGCGAGCCGCCGTACAAGTCGGTCGAACGGCATCGCCACCACTTCGTGGGAAGCGATCACAACATATGCTGTGCCCGGCCGTAACTCAACCAGACTCAGCGCCTCTCTGAGACGTCGCTTCGCCCGGTTCCTGCGAACCGCGTTCCCCACGCCTCGGCCCGCAACGATACCCACCTGTGCTGGTCCCGAGTCGCCAGAGGCGCTTATCACGACTAATCCCTCATCCCCGGAACGTCTGCCGCGTCCATACACCGCGGCAAATCGCGAGGACGCGAGCGCAACAAACGGTCGGCCGCTACGCAGTGAGCCGTCGCCGACCCTTGAGCCGGCGCTTCCTTACCACGGCGCGACCCGCGCGAGTTCGCATCCGGGAGCGATACCCGTGCTTTCGCTTACGCCGCCGGACATTGGGTTGATACGTACGCTTCATAACGAGATCGGCCCCTGATCATCGGGATGGCGGTCACGGACGCCGAAAGTGTACCCGCGCTGCCTCGGTACGCCGCCGCAGCCACCATCGCGCGAAAACTCCGCGTTGGTCGCGAAACAACGCACAGTGGCTTTTCGCCCCATTCCGTGGCCGGCGCGCGAAACCCACCCATCCCGTGAATCGCCCGATACCCTTTACCTGTACGGTTGTCGGCCCATCCGCCCAATTCGCAGAGCAACCGTTACCGGTGGATTTGGCGCTCTTGCCGCCGAGTTTGTATCTGCAATATACTCCCGCCGCTCTCAGCGTCCGTCGCAGCTTTCCCTGGGGAGGTTGACTCTCGAGCACCGGCCTCTGAGACGGCCAGGAACGCGAGGAAAGGTTCTCCACAACCTGTGGACAGGTATGTGGACAGCAGCGATGCAGCACCAGGAGGAGTTGGGAAAAGTGGGGGATCCTCAAACGACGACCGTTGACTGGGATACGTTTCACCGGGAATTGCGTCGTCGCATCCCTGAGGCGGCATGGCAGACGTGGATCGAGCCGTTGAAATCCTCGACCGAGTCCGGAACTCTCCGGGTCGTTGCTCCCACCGAGTTCCACTACCGCTGGGTGGGGGATCGATATCTCCCGGTCATCGAACAAACCGCCCAGGATGTCTTCGGTATCGGCATCGAATTTGGTTTCCGCGAGCCAGACGTCGAATCGGATCCCGCAACAACGACACCGCCTGTGCAATCGAGCCTTCCCATCGAGGAGGAACCGTCGTCGCCGCCCACTCCCGGCCCCCGCCTGGTTCCGAGATATACCTTCGACAACTTTGTGGTCGGCCAGTCCAATCGATTCGCCAACGCCGCTGCCCTCGCCGTCGCCGAACAACCCGGGAGCCAATACAACCCGTTGTTCATCTACGCAAACGCCGGGCTCGGCAAGACCCACCTCCTGCACGCCGTCGGCCACCACCGGATGGAAATCGACAACTCGGCACGTGTGCGCTACGTGTCCTCAGAACAATTTTTCAACGAATTCATCAACGGCATCCGACGCAAGCGTATGAATGAGTTCAAGGACCGCTACCGCAAGATCGACGTCCTACTCCTGGACGACGTGCAGTTCTTTGACGGCAAGGAACAGATCCTCGAAGAGTTTTTCCACACCTTCAACAGCTTGTACGAAGCCGGGAAACAGCTGGTGATCAGCTCGGATCGCCACCCCCAGCGCCTGTCCACGCTCGAAGACCGCCTTCGTAGCCGATTCGAGTGGGGTCTGCTCACCGACATCCAACCACCGGACATCGAAACCCGCCTCGCCATTCTCCGCAAAAACGCAGAGTTCGCCCCGACGGCCGTTCCGAAGGAGGTGATGACCTACATTGCAGAAAACGTCCACCAGAACATCAGAGAACTCGAGGGCGCACTCACCAGAGTGACCGCGTTTGCCGCCCTGACCAACGAGCAAATCACGCTGTCGATGGCGCAACAGGTGCTCGCCGATGTGATCCGCCACCATGACACCGCACCCCCGACCGCCGACCACATCATCGCTATCACAGCCGACCACTTCGCAATCACCCCGGCCGATCTGATCGGACCAAGCCGCAAGCAGCCCCTGGCTCGCTCGCGACAGATCGCGATGTACCTCTGTCGCGAAAACACCGATCTCTCTCTCCCCAAGATAGGCAAGGCCTTTGGAGACAGAGACCACACAACGGTCATCCATGCCGTCGACAAGATCAAGACCCTCATGCGGAGCGACAAACAAGTCTTCGACGAGGTTTCACAACTCACCCACAAACTGAGGACAACATGACCGTTCTCCCCAACCCCCAGCCCGGTCGATCACCGATTGTCGATAACCCCCACCTTGTCAACACACGATGTGGATCGAAAAACTCATACGCGGCAGTAACTTTTCCGCGTTATCCCAAATCCACACCCCCTACTACTACCACTAAGATTTGAACTTCAATAAGAAAGCAGAGGAAGAAACCAACTGTGCGTATCCGGGCTGAACGAGACGACCTTGCCGATGTCCTCACTAGGGCCGGCCGAGCTGTAGGAACGCGATCGCCACTACCGATCCTGCAGGGGATTCTTTGTGAGGTGAGAGGGGGACGGTTCCAGGTGACCGGCACCGATAACGAGGTGACTGTGCGGTCATTCCTCGAGGTCGAAGGCCTGGAGGATGGAGCAACGGTCGTTCAGGCCAAGCTGGCAGCGGACGCGGTGAGAAAGCTCCCCCAGGGAGCGGTGTCGATGACGGCTGCCGACGGAGAGGTCGAGATCACAGGAAACGGCCCACGATTCCGGCTGCGGGAGATGAACGTAGACGATTTCCCGGCGGTGTCCGAAAGCACAGAGGGAGATAGCGTTGAGGTAGATGGCAAGGTGTTGATCGACGCGCTGACCCAGGTAGGCACTGCCGCTTCCGGGGACGACGCACGGCCCACGCTCACCGGCGTCCTTTTCGAGGAAAACGAAGGTGCGCTTCGTCTTGTGGCAACTGATTCATACCGGCTGGGGGTGAGGGATGTCCCCTCGATCGGTGTTAAGGGCTCCCGTCTGGTGCCGTATCGCGCCCTTCGTGAGCTACAACGGACGATCGGTGATGGCCCGATGACGGTGACGCTCGGCGAGCGCGAGGCGACCTTCGAATCTGAGATCGGGCGCCTCACGGCTCGGATCATCGACGCCACCTTTCCCAACTACCGGCAGTTGCTGCCGGACGAGTTCCCGAACTCGCTGGAGGTATCCAAGGAGGCCTTGCTGGAAGCGGTGGGGAGGGCGGCACTTGTTGCCGAGGATCACATTCCGGTGCGGCTCAACCTCCACGACGGGGGAGTAGAGCTGAGCGTGGTCCGACAGGAAGTCGGAGAGGAAACCGAGCACATCGAAGGTATTTACAAAGGTGACGAGATGACGATCGCGTTCAATACCCGATACCTGACCGATGGTGCTGCGGCAGTACATGGAGATACGGTCGTGTTGGAGACCAGCGACCCTCTCAAGCCGGGATTGTTGCACGGTGCCGACGGGGACGAGTTCCGATATCTCCTGATGCCGGTCCGTCTGTGAAGGCGGCGGCCACGACGCCCGTATAGGCAGGTGGAACTGAACTGGCTGGAGTTGAACGGTTACCGCTGCTACGCAAACCTCCATTTCGAGCCGGCACCTGGCGTGAATGTGCTCGTCGGGAATAACGGCACCGGCAAGACCAGCGTGTTAGAAGCGATCGCTTATCTCGGGTTACTGCGCTCGTTTCGTGGCATTCCGGACGAGTCCATAGTCTCGACCGAGGCCGAGTCCGCGGTACTTCGAGGGGAGTTCTCCGTACCGTCCGGCTCGGTGCGCGTCGAGGTCGAGATCGCACAAGATGGGCGACGCGCGATCCTGCTGAACGGGAAACGTCCCAAACGAAATCGCGACGTGCTCGCCCAAGTACCGGTCGTGGTATTCCATCCGGATGATCTCGATGTCGTGAAGCGTGGCCCGAGCCTGCGCAGGGGGTATCTGGACGACCTGGCAGCCCAGCTACGACCGCAGGCTGCTGCCGATCAGGCGGAATACGACAGGGCATTGCGACAACGCAACGCCCTGCTACGTCAAGAGGGCAGGAGTGCCGATCGGGCGACGTTGGATGCATGGGACGCCCGTGTGACTGAGGCCGGGGCCAGGGTCTTCGTGCATCGGCTCAGAGTGCTGGACGTTCTCGATGAGCATCTTGGAGAGGCGTACCGATTGGTGGGAGCAAGCGGCAGGCTGGCATGGGAATACATTTCCAATTGGGGGGCGGCGGCTGCAGACGACCTCGCCGCTGCCGAGGCGA
This sequence comes from Acidobacteriota bacterium, assembly GCA_022566415.1. Taxonomy (GTDB): domain Bacteria; phylum Actinomycetota; class Acidimicrobiia; order Spongiisociales; family UBA5794; genus JACZST01. The sequence continues at coordinate 6,762 of JADFIY010000001.1, read as the reverse complement.
AACTGAGCCGTGCTTTGGCGGCGCGGCGCGACCGTGATCTCGATCAACGTACGACGACGACCGGGCCCCACCGTGACGATCCGATGTTGGTTGTGGACGGGCGCCCGGCAAGGACGATGGCGAGCCAGGGCGAGCAGCGGACGATCGCGGTCTCCCTCAGGGTCGGCGCCTACCGTGTCCTCGCCCAAGAACGCCCAACGCTACCGATTCTTCTCCTCGATGATGTCTTTTCCGAGCTCGACCCAAGACGGGCAAGGGGCGTGCTCGACCTGTTCGGTGGTGGGCAGGTTTTTGTCACAACCGCACGCGATGATGACGTTCCGGTCGATGGGAGACGCTGGGTGGTGGAAGGAGGTGTCGTCAGATGAGAGCGAAGTATTACCAGCCGGGGGAACCGGATCGGGAACTAGAGGAGATCACCGAATTGCTTGGATCGATCATTTCCCGAGTGGGCACAGGGGCCAGCGTCGACGCCGGAACCCTCGTCGCGGAGTGGAAGGACATCGTTCCCGAACGATGGCGAGATAGGGCTCGTCCGGTGGGAGTGCGGGGCAGAGTGCTTCTCGTCGAGGTGCGATCGGGGACCGATGCCACCGTGCTCAAGCACGATGTAGCAGACCTGTTGAGACGGATCTCGGGCCGATTCGGAGGTGGGCTGGTCGACAACGTGCGGGTTCGTGTCGTTCCACAAAAAGTGGCGAGGAAAAACCTTTGAAATCAAGAGAGTCAAGACGGGAAATCCGTTGAAAAGCAAGGGATTTCGACCGATTCACACTATAATGAAAGACGTACAAATCGCCCCCGACAGAGCTCGAAGGGGGCAGGCCGAAGGAGCTCCGTGACCCACCCCAAACGCGACGTGAACGCGTCCTACGACGCCAAGGACATCAAAGTCCTCGAGGGTCTGGAAGCGGTCAAGCGACGGCCTGCGATGTACATAGGGTCGACTGGGCCAAAGGGTCTCCACCACCTGATATGGGAGGTTGTCGACAACTCGGTCGACGAGGCAATGGCTGGCTATGGCACGCGGATCGAGGTGTCGCTGCTTGCCGACGGTGGGGTCAGGGTCCGTGACAACGGGCGAGGCATCCCTGTCGCAAAACACCCGAAAACCAAGGAGTCGGCACTGGACACGGTGATGACGACCCTCCACGCCGGCGGCAAATTCGAGTCGGGGGCCTACACCGTGTCCGGCGGGCTGCACGGGGTCGGCGTATCGGTAGTCAACGCGCTCGCCTCGCGCCTCGAGGTCGATGTGGTCAGAGACGGGTTCCGTTGGTCGCAGGCGTATGAGTACGGCGACCCGGTTGGATCGGTGAAGAAAGGGAAAGAAGCCAAACAAACCGGCACCCAGGTGGTGTATTGGGCTGACCCCGAGATTTTCACCGATGGCGTCGACTACGACGCGAAAACCGTGGTGAATCGGCTCCGAGAGATGGCCTTCCTCAACAAGGGCCTGGAGATGCGCTTTCGCGACGAACGCGGGCCGGAGCCGGTCGAGGAGGTCTTTCGATACAGCGGAGGGATCGTCGACTTCGTACAGCACCTCAACGCCAACCGTGATCCAATCCACAAACAGGTCGCCTACTTCGAGGAGAGCTCCGTCGATGGGGAACTCGAGGTGGCGATGCAGTGGACGTCTGGATACCACGAGACCATCCTCAGTTTCGCCAACAACATCAACACTCACGAGGGCGGGACACACGAAGAGGGTTTTCGCAAGGCGCTGACGAGAGCCATAAACGATATGGCGCGGAACAAGGGCTTGCTCAAGGAAAAGGACGACAACCTGACCGGTGAGGACGTGCGCGAGGGGCTCACTGCGGTCATATCGGTGAAGGTGCGCCAACCGCAATTCGAAGGGCAGACCAAGACCAAGCTGGGAAACACCGAAATCCGCTCGTTTGTCGAGAAGGCGCTCAACCAGGCGATTCCAGAGTGGCTGGAACGACACCCTGGGGATGGGCGGCGCATCGTCGAGAAGAGCACCCAGGCGGCGAAGGCGAGGTTGGCGGCACGCCAGGCGCGAGATCTGACGCGGCGGAAGAGTCTGCTCGAGTCCGGTGGTCTGCCAGGCAAGCTATCGGATTGCGCGTCGCGCGACGCGGCGGTGACCGAGTTGTTCATCGTCGAGGGAGACTCGGCGGGTGGATCGGCCAAGCAGGCTAGGGACAGCGAGTACCAGGCGATCCTGCCAATTCGGGGCAAGATCATCAATGTCGAGAAGAACAGGCTTGCCAGGGTCCTGCAGAACAACGAGATTCAGTCGTTGATCACCGGTATCGGCACCGGTATCGGTGACGAGTTGGACATCGCGAAGGCCAGGTATCACAAGATCATCATTCTCACCGACGCCGACGTCGATGGGGCACATATCCGGACGTTGCTGCTGACGTTCTTCTATAGACACATGACCGAGGTCATCGAGGCCGGTTACATCTACATTGCCCAGCCGCCTCTGTTCTCGATCAAGATCGGGACCAAGACCGTATGGGTCAAAAACGACGCCGAGCTCGAGGAAATCAAGGCTCAGAACGAGGGTAAGAAAATGAACATTCAACGCTTCAAGGGCCTTGGCGAGATGAACGCCGATCAGCTGTGGGCCACGACGATGGACCCGGCAGTCAGGGTGTTGCTTCGCGTCGATCTCGATGACCAGCTCCGCGCCGAAGAGGCCTTTACCACGTTGATGGGCACCGACGTGGATGCCAGGCGGCGCTTTATCCTGCAAAACGCCGCCGACGTGCGGTTCCTCGATTTCTAGACGCGATGATGACCGATAGACCACAAGTTTCCCAGATCGACATCACACGCGAGATGGAGGACTCGTTCCTCGAATACGCGATGTCGGTGATCGTGTCCCGGGCGCTTCCCGACGTGCGCGATGGGTTGAAGCCGGTGCATCGCAGAATCCTGTATGCGATGCATGACGCGGGGATCCGATCCGGCACTCCGTACCGCAAGTCGGCGCGGGTGATAGGTGACGTCGTCGGTTGGTACCACCCACACTCGCCGGAAGCGGTGTATGACGCCATGGTCCGGCTCGCTCAGGACTTCTCGATGCGCTACCCGCTCATCGATCCGCAGGGGAACTTCGGCACCGTTGATGACCCGCCGGCTGCGATGCGTTACACCGAGGCGAGGATGGCTCCACTCGCTGCCCACTTGTTGGAGGGCATCGGCGAAGACACAGTGGACTGGACCCCAAACTACTCAGGGGAGCGTGACGAACCGGTGGTGATGCCGGCCCGGTTCCCCAACCTCCTCGTCAACGGTTCGACCGGCATCGCCGTCGGTATGGCCACCAACATCCCCCCGCACAACCTGACCGAGGTCGTCGACGCAATCCTCTACGCGCTCGACCATTCGGACGCCACCGTCGACGATCTGGCCGAGTTCGTCAAGGGCCCCGACTTTCCCACCGGCGCCTACATCGTCGGTGTCAACGGGGTAAAGGACGCGCTGGCGACCGGCCGCGGCTCGGTGAAGATGCGAGCGGTGACCGACGTTGTCGAAACGAAACGAAACCGCACAGCGATCGTCGCCACCGAGATCCCGTATCAGGTGTCGCGTGATCGCATCATGGAGAAGACCGCCGAGCTGGTGAGAAAGAAGACGATCACCGGGATCTCCGATCTTCGCGACGAATCCGATCGCGACGGGACCCGGCTGGTGTTCGAGTTGAAGAAGGACGCGAATCCGCAGGTCGTACTCAACCAGCTATTCAAGGGAACACAGCTCGAGGAGAACTTTTCGGTCAACCAGGTCGCCCTCGTCGATTCTGTGCCAAGGACGCTGAACCTCAGCGAACTGGTTCATTACTACGTCGATCATCAGCTGGAGGTGATCGAACGACGCAGCCGCTTCCGCCTAGCGCAAAACGAAGCACGTTCCCACATCGTCGAAGGGCTGCTGATCGCTCTCGATCACATCGATGAGGTGATCGAGATCATCAAGGCTTCCGAGGACGTAGGCGCGGCCAAAGCGGCCCTGAGGGAGCGCTTCGAGTTCAGCGAAATCCAGGCAGCACACATCCTCGACATGCCACTGCGTCGCCTCACTGCGCTGGAAACAGGCAAGCTGCGCGAAGAGCACGAGCAGCTTCAGGGACTCATCACCGAGCTGAAGGCTCTACTCGGGAGCGAGGAGAAACGTCGGGCGCTGATCGGCGAGGAGCTCAACGCTATCCGCGACAAGTTCGGGGATGCCCGCAGGAGCCGGATCATCCCGGACACCGGGGAGGCTTCCCTGGAGGATCTGATTGCAGACGAAGAGCTCGTGGTGACCGTATCCGCAGCGGGCTACGTCAAGTCGGTCCTCGCCACGACGTATCGGACGCAGGGGAGGGGTGGACGCGGGATCCGCGGGGCGGCGTTGCGTGAGGACGACGTCGTCGAACACGTGCTGCACACGTCAGCCCATGCCTACCTCCTCTTCTTCACGAACCGCGGGAAGGTGTATCGGGTCCGAGCACATGAGATCCCGCGCAAGGACAGGAATGCCAAGGGAGTGCTGATCCAATCGGTCCTTCCGATGGATGGCGACGAAGTCATCGAAGCAGTGATCGACACCCGCGACTACGAGACGCATCGTCATTTGGTGATGTTCACCAAGAAGGGGCAAGTAAAGAAATCCAAGTTCACCGACTACGACTCGAGGAACCAAGTCTTGGTGGCGATCAAGCTCCAAGACGACGATGAGGTCGTTGCCGTCAGAGCAACGAGTGGCGAGGACGACTTGCTCATGTTCACCAAGAGCGGTAAGGGGATCCGATTCTCGGAGAAGGACGCTCGCCCGATGGGTCGGGCCTCCCAAGGGGTGAGGGGGATCAAACTGAGGGAAGGCGACGAGGTCGTCGCCGCCGCCACAGCCGAAGAGGGAAGCGAGATCCTGCTGATGACCTCAGGCGGATACGCCAAACGGACCAACTTGGAGCATTTCCGGCGTCAGAGGCGAGGCGGGTTCGGAGTCAAGGCGATGAAGCTGACCAAGGTGAGAGGGAGCCTGGTCGCGGCCAGAGCCGTCACCGCTGACGACGAAGTATTCATGATCTCATCCGATGGGATCGTCATCCGGCAGGCGGTCAGCGACATCAGTCGGCAGAAACGAGAGTCGACCGGCGTCAAGGTGATGAACCTGGAGGATGGCGCCACGTTGTCGGCCGCTGCCTTGGTGCCGAAGAACGGAGACTGAGAATTGCAAGCCGCAAGTCGCAAGCCCCAAGTCTGGGAACTGGGAACCGGGAATTTCTAAACATCGGCCTTATCCGGGCCTCTCTCTAGAATCGTCCGCATGGGAGTTCGCCGCGTTCGGCGCGTCATCCGCAAGATCGATCCATGGACGGTTCTCAAGGTTTCGTTGATCTTCAACGCGATCGCCGGGTTGGTGATCGTCCTCGGGGTGTGGGTGATGTGGTCGCTGGCGATCCAGCGCGGCATCCCTGACCAGATCACTGAGTTCTTCGCCAATTTCGCCCTCGTCTTCAACGCCGAGGGTGAGCTCTACTTCAGGGTCATCGTCCTTCTCACCGTGATCAGCGTTATCGTGCTAACCGGCCTCATGACGCTGGGCGCGCTCATCTATAACCTCATTTCCGACCTGGTTGGCGGAATCGAGATCATCGTCCTCGAGGAGACCTACCTGGTGGCGCAGACTCGGCAGGCACCGGTGCGCCCGGCGGTCCACATGCCGACGACAGACGAAGTGGACACGGTGCGAGATGAAAGCCTCGTCCGGGAGGTGGCGGAACCAACCACGGAGTCACCGGAGGCGCCGGACGTTGAGCCGTGGCGTCGACCGCGAACAGTGTGCCCGCGGCCATGACGGCCGCGAGCACACCGATTTTCCGTCCGCAACTCATTACTATTCCCGATCGCGATCCCACGGGAATCCGGAGAGCGTCCAGACTTCGTCGCGATTGGAGGAAACCGGGTACGCCACACGCGTGCCGTTGGGCTCGAACGTCAGCTCTCCCAGTTGGATACCGTCGATTGGGAGTTCCATCGGTTCGGGCGGCCCGCCGTTCAACGCTACGCGGACGATCCGTTTGAACGCCTGTTCGCCTTGGGCTTCCTGGGTCGCGAACAGCAGATGGCGACCGTCGGGCGTCCAGCGCACAGCGCGGATTGCCTCGCCCTCTCCGACGCGGGCCACTTGGCGTTGCTCTCCCCCGCTCAGGGGCCAAACCCACAGGACGTCGGGCGAGGATTCCATGTCAGGGGCTTTGGCGTACGCCAACATGGTCGCGTCCGGTGACAGCTCCCAACCCCACATTTTCCCCAGATCGGCGACCGTCTCCAGCATCATGCCAAATCCGCACTCACCCCGGGGAGGTCGAGGGACATCGTCACAATGAAGCGAGCGGACCCAGGCGACGACGTTGCGAACAAAGAGCAGGCTCTCTCCGGACCGCAACGGCTCGTCCCCTGAGCGGTAGGCTGAGTGGTCCCGCTGGCCCATGATCCGGATGCCCATCGATCGGAGGCGTTCACTCTGCAGCCCCGAGGCGAATCGGGCACTGGACGGCGATTTGTGCGGCGGCGGTGCTGGCCGTGTTTGGGCTGCTTTCCGGCCTCGCACCCACCTTCGCCCAGGGCGACGAAGACGCCCTGATGCCGGGCAGTTCCGCTGCGGTGTCTGTAACCCAGTCCGGCGGCGTGACGCGGGCCAAGATCTCCGCGACCATCCAGATGCGTGACATCGAGGAAGAGAAACTGCCGCGGATACATTCGCTCCGCTCCCGCTGGCTGAGCACCGCTGTGT
>JADFIY010000033.1 GCA_022566415.1 Acidobacteriota bacterium | reverse complement strand
CATCAACCCCAACCAACGACGCCAACCCCTCCACACCCGACCAGGAAGACCAACCCCATGACCACCACCACCTGTCAGGGAAGACCCGCGACACCTGTACGGGATGTCCCGCGCCACTACAGGGCGACATATGACGCTGGGAGCCCTGGGTTCGGAGGGCTGCTACTCGCTACTGGAAGGCTGAGATCCCTGTGATCGCTTCACCGAGAACGAGGATATGTATCTCGTTGGTGCCCTCGTAGGTGTAGACCGATTCCAGGTTGTTCATGTGGCGGATCACCGGGTACTCGAGGGTGATGCCGTTCGCCCCGAGCACGCTGCGTGCTTCCCTGGCCACCTCCAAGGCCGAGCGGACGTTCACCATCTTGCCGAAGCTCACTTGCTGGGCGGTCAGCGTCCCTGCATCTCGCTTTCTGCCGAGATGCATGGCCAGCAGCGTGGCTTGATTGACCTTGACCATCATCTCGACCAGTTTTCGCTGGGTGAGCTGGAACGAGGCGATTGGCCTTCCGAACTGCACCCTCTCCTTGGAGTACGACAGCGCAGCCTCGTAGCAGGCTCTGGCGGCGCCGGTCGAGCCGAATACGATGCCGAGCCGAGCCTCGTTGAGACACGACAGCGGCCCCTTGAGACCCACCACATCCGGCAGGATGGCGTCTCCAGGGACCCGCACCCCGTCCAAAACGAGCTCGGACGTAACCGATGCTCGCAGCGACATCTTGTAGCGGATGTCGCTGGTCGAGAACCCAGGGGTGTCGGTGGGGACGATGAACCCGCGGATGCCGTTTTCGGTGTGTGCCCAGATGATCGCAACGCCTGCGATGCCGCCGTTGGTGATCCACATCTTGGTGCCGTCTATCACCCAGTCGGATCCGTCCTGTCTGGCCGAGGTCTTCATCGCCTCTGGGTCGGATCCGGCGTCTGCCTCGGTGAGCCCGAAGCACCCGATGATCTCGCCGCTCGCCATCGGGGGCAGCCACCGCTGCTTCTGCTCCTCGGATCCGAACGCCCAGATCGGATACATAGCGAGCGAGCCCTGGACCGAAACGAAGCTGCGCACGCCGGAGTCGCCGGCCTCCAGCTCGCGACAGGCCAACCCGTAACTGACGGCGTTGGTTCCGGCGGTGCCATATCCGTTGAGGTGCATTCCGAGCAGGCCCATTGCCCCCATCTCTTTGGCCAGCTCTACGGGGATGGTTCCTTGGGCGAACCAGTCGGCGATATCCGGCAGCACTCGATCGGCGACGAACGCCCGCACGGTGTCGCGAATCAGACGCTCCTCGTCGTCGAGCATGGCATCGACCTCGAGGAAGTCCCCCCTGTACTCGCCTCCAGGTTTGATCGGAGTGCTCATCTGGCCAGGTTACCCCTCGCTGTTACCTGAACGGTTTGAGGGCTCCTGACCGTCACCCCACCACAAGGTGCGCTGCGGGAAGGCCATCACGATATCGCGTTCGGCCAGTTCGAGCGCCACCGCGCGGGCAACGGCGTCGACCGCTCTCCGCTGCTCGATGATGGTCGGTTGGTGCCAGAAGCGAAGCTCGAACTCGATGGCGTTGTTTCCAAACCCAGCGACGAGGGCCTCCGGCCCCGGTTCCGTGATGACGAGTTCGCACCCAGCCGCTGCCGTCTGCAGCGCAGCCTTGGCTTCCTCCAGGTCCGTCCCGTAGGCGACCCCAACCTCGAGCGATGATCGTCGCTGGCCCTCTTTGGTGAGGTTGGTGAGGGGCTCGTTGACAACCGTACTGTTGGGGACGTTGAGCTCCTTGCCGTCACCCGTGCGAATGGTCAGAGTTCGGCCTGTGATCTCGAGCACGGTGCCGGTCCCCGCCGCGGTCTCAATCTGGTCTCCGACGACGAACATCGTGGTTCCCTGGAGCACCAGGCCCGCCGAGAAGTTCTCCAGGAGGCCGCGCCCGGCGAAGAAGACGACGCCGGCAATGAGCAGAAGGCCGATCAGGGCCGGGCCGAGGTCGACTCCAAGAACCCCGAGGGCGTAGATGACGCCGACCACGATGACGAACCAGCCGCTGGCGCTGGCCATGAGCAGTTTGTAGTTCTGCGGAAGGTCGGGGAATTTGCGAAGCGCACGCCCGACCAACCTCCGAGTCAGCGCAGCAATGAGCAAGCTGAGGGCGACGATGACGATGGCCCAGACGAAGTCCCACACCGTGATCGCTTCGGTGTCGAGGACTTGGTCGAGATCGCCGGGGATTCCAACTTGCGCCAAGTGGCTCATCGTGACACCGGCTCCGCTTCGAACAGGCTGGTCTGCCCGAACCGCGGTACCCTCCGGATACCGGTCCAGGCGGTGCCGTCCATGAATGCCCAGGACCGACGGTGGATCCGCGTCGGCCCACAGGCGGCCAGGGCGGCGAGGTGTCTGGGGCCGGGATACCCCTTGTTGCTGTCGAACTCGAATCCTGGAAACTCCGGCGCCAGTGCGCGCATCAGCCGATCTCGCGTGACCTTGGCCACGATCGATGCGGCGGCGATGGTCAGTGATGTCGCATCACCGCCGATGATTCTGGTCGTGCGCGGGTGACCGACAAAGTCCCAGTTGCCGTCGACGAGCACGTGGTCCGCAGCGATGCCGAGGCCGGAGATGGCTCGCCGTGCAGCGAGGCGTTGCGCTGCCGACATCCCGAGGTCGTCGCATTCCGCCGGACTGGCGTGGCCGACGCTCCAGGCCACCGCCCAGCCCGTCACCCGGTCGAACAGCGCCTCCCGCTCACTCTCGGTGAGCATCTTCGAATCTCTGATCTTGTACACCCGCCGATCGTGGGGGGCGACAAAGGCACCGACCGATATCGGGCCAGCCCACGAGCCCCGACCGACCTCATCGACCCCGACCACGATCTGATTTCCAGCAGCCCATAGCTCGCGTTCCACCATGAGGCCGGGTGCCTTTGATCTGATGGCGTTCCTCAACCTGGGGACGGTCACAGGACGAGGTTACCGAGAAAGCTCCGTGTCATCGGTCATCAGACTCAATTGAGGCGTGGGTCGACGGGAAAGTCTGCGTACAGGGCAAGGCCGCTCTCCTGTCGCTTCAGCACCCGCTGCCACAGCGTGTGCGGGACAGGGTCGAAGATGTCGTCGATGCTGGCAGGGACAGGGAACCATGATCCGAGTGCGACCTCCAGGTCCAGTTGGTCCGGACCCCACCCCGCATATCCGGAGAACACCCGGAGGTCCTCCACTCCGGGGAAATCGGTCGGCGTCTGTGCCAGGTCGATGAAGCCGATGGACCCGAGCACCGGCTCCCACACGTCCGACCGGCCGAATCCGCTGCGACGGGCTACCCCGATCGCAGTCTCTCGCTGTACGGGACCGCCCTCGTACACGCGTGACGGCGGCGTGAGGACCGGGCGCCAGTCCGCGACGAAGTCGGTGGCGGCAAGTTCGAGTGGACGGTCGAGTACCACGCCCACTGCGCCTTCGTCGTTGTGCGCCATCAAGAGCACGACCGAGCGATAGAAGTTGGGGTCGAGCAGCGTCGGAGAGGCGATCAGAAGCGAACCGGTCAACCTGTCCATTGACGACGTGGTCAGCTCGAGATTTTCTGGTGATTCCGATCCTGGATCAGCGTTCCACCGGACAGGATCGAGACGTGGCCGTCTTCCCACCTGACTTCGACGGTGTCTCCGTCGACGCGCTCAATGATGCCGCGACGCGGCCGTCTCCCAACGGTCTTGGTCAGCGTCTTGATATGAGTGCCCTTGCGTAGCGCCATGTGTGACCTCCTCGAGTCCTGATGCTACGACTTCTTCTGGCCCTGTGTGCGGGGTCCTTCGCTTCTGACCCGCGTCTGGGACGGCCTCCCGACGATGGAACCGACCGGTAGGCTCTCGTCGCTATGGACTACACCTCGTTACCCAAGGCGATCCTCCACGACCATCTCGACGGCGGAGTGCGCGTCGCCACCGTCATCGAGCTCGCCGATGGCGCCGGCTATACGCAGCTCCCGACCACGGATGCTGCGGAACTGGCCAAGTGGTTCCACCAGGGACGGTCAGGGTCGCTGGAGCTCTATCTCGAGGCGTTCGAGCACACCTACGGCGTGATGCAGAACCAGGACGCGATCCGGAGGGTCGCCTACGAGGCCGGCGTCGACCTGGCAGCGGACGGCGTGGTGTACGCCGAGGTGCGGTTCGGCCCAAGCCTGCATACCTTGGACGGGTTGAAGCGCGAGGATGCCATCGAAGCCGTCCTCGACGGGTTCGATAGCGCAAGCCGAGAGACCGGAATCGTTGTCTACGGGATCGCCACCGCGCTCCGACAGGAAACCGACTCCGAGGAAGTCGCCAACGCCGCAATTCCGTTTGCCGGGCAAGGACTGGTCGGTTTCGATCTGGCTGGGCCCGAGGCCGGTAATCCTGCGGACGACCATGAACCGGCGTGCCGGCTCGCCTCGGAACACGGTCTGGGGTTGACCATCCACGCCGGTGAAGCAGACGGCCCGAATTCGATGTGGCGAGCGCTGGCCCATTGCAAGGCGCAACGAATCGGACACGGAACCAGGATCGTCGACGACGCCACCCTCTTGGACGGTGAGTTGACCAACCTCGGGTCACTCGCCAGGCGCGTTCGCGACCATCGGGTCCCGCTCGAGGTTTCGATCACCTCCAACCTCCACTCTGGTTCCTTCGCACCTCAGATCGAGCATCCGTTCGGTGCCCTCTATCGCGCCGGGTTCAACGTGTCGATCAACACCGACAACCGGCTGATGAGCGCGACGACTGCGAGCTCCGAATATGAGCTTGCGATTGAGGGCTACGGGCTGACCCTCACCGACCTCGGCTCGATCACAGCCAACGCGATCGAAGCTGGGTTTGGGGACTGGCCGACTCGGCGGCGATTGATCGACGAGGTGGTGCTCCCCGCTTACACGAGCGCGGTATCCAACCAGTCGGCAACGTCGGAGAGCACCTGATCCCCTTCGGGCTCGTTGTGCAGCTCGTGGCGGAGGCCCGGGTACAGCTTCCGTTCCACGCCATCGACCCCGGCAAGAGGCGCCGACGCCATCGGTGGGACCAGCCGATCTTCCGCACCGTGGATGACCAAGGTAGGTACGTCGATCTCGTGGAGTGACGCCCTTGCCGCCTCCTGGGCTTTGAACCCCTCGAGGCCGAACCTGGCGGTTGCCTTGGTCTGCACCAGTGGATCGGCGAAGTACGCCTCGCCGACCGCAGGGTCACGAGACAGCTGGGCCCCATCGATCGAGTTTGGGAGGCTCAGCTTCGGCGTCACCCGGCCCAACACCTGAGCTGCGGCATGCAGCACAGCTGGAAGCTCGTCGTCCAAGGCCGGAGCCGACAAGACCGCAGCGTCCGGCCTCCGATACGCTGAGGTGAGATAGTGCGTCCCGATCAGGCCGCCAAACGAGTGCGCGTACAGCACCCAGGGCCGGTCCCTGCCGACGCCGTCTGCCACCGCATCCAGGTCGTTGACCATCTGGGCGAAGGAATCGACGTGAACTCGGGCACCTCCCGACTGCCCATGGCCGCGGAGGTCGAAACCGGTGACCGCATACCGGCGGCCGACGAAGAACTCGGCAACGTGATCCCACCGCCCCGAGTGCTCGCCGAGCCCATGAACGATCAGCATGTCTCGTTTGGGGTCGTCCGGTGCCCAGGATCGAGTGAACAGCTCGATGCCATCAGATGCTTCGATGAATCCCGTTTCTGTCATCGCTCTTCCGTTGTGCCAAGGATGGCCGTTTCCAGTGCAGCAGCATATCCGGTGAGATCCCCGCCCACGCCAACCGGTTCTGGAGAGATTCTGAGGCCCCCTGGGAGCTCGGGGAACCCGGTCAGGGGCATGCAGCCGGGGAGGGGCATTCGCGCTGCCACCTCCACAGGGTCGACGCTGAGCAACACGGTGAGCACCGGGCTGTGCGGGGAGAACGCAACGGTCACCCCGCGCATCTGATCGAGCTGTTTGGCGAGGTCTCTGGTCGCGCTCAGGGTGCGTTCAGCGGTCTGTAAGTCATAGGCGCCGGCAAGCTCGATCGTTGCCACGGCACCGGTCGCAGGACACAGCGACGACCATCGCCCGGCAACGGCCAACCAGCGAGGTGCCACAGGGAGGTCGAAAACACCGAGCAGGTTGGGGTGACCGGCGACGACAACGTCTTCTGGACCCACATCTGCGGGGACAACCGTCCTGCCATACACGAAAGGCAGCTCTTCGACCGAGCCGGACTCGAGCAGGGAGCGCCGCAACGTGAGGTCAAGGGCTCGGGCTACCAGGGTTCGCTGAGGGTGGAGGTCGGCGATGGCGTCGATGACAGCACCGACCCCCGCTCCGGTCACGTCTTGATGAATGGAGGGTCGACCTGCTGTGTGGGTACCCATTTGTGGCGAATCTCCACCTCGATTTGTGTGCCAGGCTCGATCGGCGGTGCGAGATATCCCATCCCGATCCCGTGGCCGAGCGTCGGGCTGAAGTTTCCGCTGGTAACTTCACCGGTCGACGACCCGGCGCGTAGCTGATGTCCATGGCGCGGAATGGTGCGACCCTCGCAGGCGAAGGCGACGAGCGCCCTTGGCACGCCGTTGTCCTGCTGCCTGGAGACGGCTGTCTTGCCGACGAAGTCGTGGTCCCATCCGATAACCCAGCCGAGCCCGGCCTCCATCGGCGTGGTTGACTCGTCGAGATCTTGCCCCCACAGCGGGTAACCCATTTCGAGTCGCAGCGTGTCACGGGCGCCGAGACCGCAGGCTGTTGCCCCCGCCTCCAGCAGGGCTTCGAACAGGTTCTCTCCTGACTCCGATGGGACGGCGATCTCGGCCCCTCGCTCCCCCGTGTACCCGGTCCCCCCGGCTCGAAACCAGCCACCTGCGAACTCACCATCGATCACCCGGAACCGGCCGGGCATTACCCCGATCACCGCCTCGACGACGCGGGGCGAGTCTGGTCCCTGGACCGCTATCAGCACGGTGTCGTCGCGCACCGCGGCTACGGTCGTCGCCGCCTCGGCGTTGTCGACGAATCGGCCGAGGATCTCGTCGAAGTTGGTGCCGTTCGGCATTACCCAATAGCCGTCGTCGGCGTAGCGCCAGACGATGATGTCGTCCACGATCCCACCCCGATCGTTGAGGGCCATGGTGTATTGGGCCCGACCGGAGGCGACCGTGGTCACGTCGTTGCACAGTTGGCGGCGAACGAGTTCGGTCGCTCCCGGTCCTGTGACATCAAACCGACCGAGGTGCGACACGTCGAAGACCCCGACCGCTTGGCGAACCGCGGCGTGTTCGGCGAGTACCCCGTCGTATTGGACGGGCATTTCCCACCCCCCAAAATCGGTGAACCGCGCCTCCAGGCGTTGGTGGAGATCATGGAGCGGCGACTGCGGCAGAAGGTCTCCTCGTCGGGTGACCCAGGCTAGCTCAGCCGACGTCGGCGTCCCGGTCGGCGAGGTTGGTCACCTCGACCGGGCCGGGGATACGGGTGGGGGCTGTGGGGAGGGTGACATCGTCGGGTTCGGCCAGCTCGTATTTGACAAGGAGGTGGAGATAGTCCCGTTGGTAGAAGACCTTGCACCGGATCTCCGGGTACAGGTCCCTGAGTCTCCTGATCTTCTGGTTCTTCTTGGTGACCAGCTTCTGGTTCATCGTCGTGATCTCGATATAAAGATCATCATCCGGGAGATAGAAGTCTGGTCTGAAGTACTTGGTGGGCTCCCCGGCGTCGTCCCACTCTATGGCAAAGGCCCGCGGCTCGTAGTCCCAGGCCACATCGTAGAAGTCGAGCAAACTGGCGAACTCTCGCTCGCTCTTGTGAGCGAACTGAGTCTGGTCTGCGGGGCCAGGACCGAATTCGCTGTTCAGTGTGCCGCTGCGCTCGATCGTCCCACCTCGGTGGCCGCGTGGTCGGGATACAGCCGGTGGATCTCACCGACGAGCTCGTCCTGTACCGGGCCAACGGCGATCCCGAAGACGCCTTGACCGCCTTTGAACACGTCGACGACCTCAGAGGCGCTATGAGCGGCGTAGATGGTGATTCCATCCGAGAGCAGGGTCACGTCGGTGAGCGGGGATTCCGAGGTGAGCTCAACGCTCAAGATTTCCATTGCCTTGCGGATCTTCTTCAGCGACATGCCGGCGTCCAGGAGGCGTTTGACAACCTTGAGCTGGACGACGTCGCTAAAGCTGTATAGGCGTTGGCTGCCCGAACCGCTTGCTTCCTGAACCGACGGTGTGATCAGCCCGGTCCGGGCCCAGTAATCGAGCTGCCGATACGAGATCCCGACGAGGCCGCACACCTGCGGGGCGCGATAGCTGTCGATCATCTGTCGCTCGTCCGTCATGTTGCTTCCTCCATTGCCCAACTAGCTTACACCGATGTAATTCCCAAGGCAGAACTACGCCGGTGAAGCTAGGACCGGGAACGACACGTTGTCAACAACCCATGTGGATAACCCCGTGAGTCGCAGGTCACAAGTCACAAGGAAGACGGGACTTGAGACTTGAGACTCGTCTCAGCTCTGCGCGGGTGCCTCGAAGTCCTCGGGGTTGATGTCGTCGAGGAACTCCTTGAATTGCGCGATCTCAGCCTCTTCGTCCTCGTCGTGAATCTCGATGCCTGCCTCGTCGAGAAGGGCGCGTGAGGCGAACACCGGCGCACCGGTACGGGTGGCCAGGGCAATGGCATCGGAGGGTCGGCTCGAGATCGTCAGTTTGTCACCATTTGCGCCGAGAATCAGGTCGGCGAAGAATGTTCCCTCCTCAAGACCGGTGACGTTCACCTGCTCGACAGCGGCGCCAAGTGCCTCGAGGATCGTGCGGATCAGGTCGTGGGTGAGGGGTCGCGCCGTTTCCACACCCTCGAGCGCCAGAGCGATCGCTGTTGCCTCAGGTGTCCCGATCCAGATCGGCAGATATCGGTTGCCGTCACGCTCACGCAGCAACAGGATCGGCGTGTTCGTCGGCAGCTCTACCCGCACTCCGATGATCTCCATCGGCACCTGGTCATCCATCCGCCTAGCCTATCACCGGACGGCTGATCGGCCTGCTGGAACGGCGTGCTCGGGGAAGATACGGTGGGCGAGAGCGAGCGGATCCTTCTGCAGTACAGACAAATCCAGTGCCGCCCAGATCGAGCGTAGGTTCCGATATTTTCCCTGCCAATCCATGCCGTATCCGAGCAGGTATTCGTCGCCAACCTCGAATCCGGCGTAGTCGACGGGGACGTCCACGATACGGCGCTTGACCTTGTCGACCAGCGCCACGGTCTTCACCTCAAGCGCTCCCCTGGCAAGCAGCATCTTGCGCAGTGTGGACAGGGTCAGGCCGGTGTCGACGATGTCCTCGACGAGCAGGATGAACCGCCCGTCGAGTGGTATCGACGTGTCCATCGCGATCGACACCTTCCCGTCGTACCCGAACCGGGTGAGCGCAAGAAAGTCGATCTCGGACCGAAGCGGGAGGCCGTTCGCCAGATCGCGGAGAAACGGCACCGAACCTTGCAGGATCCCGACGACAACCGGTTCGATATCGCCGAGGTCCTTCGTGATCTCGGCGCCGAGTTGGGCTACGCGATCGGCGAGGGTCGCTTCATCGATGACTTCGACGAACGGGTCGGTCACGATTCAGGCTCCGCATCGACACCGGGAATTGTGTCCTTGAGCCAGTCACCGATGAGCGCAGCCTTTGGCAGATCGGCAAGCGCCGACAGTCTCCAGCGCCCATCGTCGAGGGCCGGCATCACCCTGAGCCGTCTCATCTCGCCTTCCGACAGTCCGAGGTCGGGGACCGGAACCCCTGCTCCGCCTTGCTCGGCGAAGAACGGACGGAGCCAGCGGTCGCGCAACCCATATGTGGAGAAACCCCACTCCAGGATCTCACGGGTATCGCGGAAGTGATCGTCTGTACCCATCACCACACCGACCAGGCGCCGATCGCCCCGTTCGGCGACCGAAATCAGCACCCGCTCGGCCAACGGTGTGTCCCCGGTCTTCAGCCCGACCACCCCCGGGTAGGCACCAAGGAGCAGGTTGGTGTTCTTGAGCAGGCGGTTCCCACCGGTCGGATCGTCCGGGAGTTTGACAAGGCGGATGCGAGCGATGTCCTGTAGCACCTGGTAGTCGAGTGAGGCCAGCGTCAACTTCAGCAGGTCGTTTGCCGTCGAGTAGTGATCGGGTGCGTCCAGGCCGTGCGGGTTGGCGAAGCGGGTGTTGGTCATGCCGAGCTCGGCTGCCCTTTGGTTCATCTGATCGACGAACGCCTCGACGCTGTCGTCCCCGACATGCCATGCCAATGTCATAGCTGCGTCGTTGCCGGAGCGGACCAACATCGCAATGAGTAGCTCGTATACGCGCCTCTCCTCGCCGGTGACCAGTCCCGCCGACGACCCAAAACCGGTGGTGGCGACATCGGGGATGGTGACCTTGTCGTCGAGGCGCATCTCGTCGAGCACGATCATCGCGGTCATGACCTTGGTGACAGACGCCATGGAGCGACGGCGGTCTGCATTCCACGACGCCAGCTTCACATCGGCGCTCTCGTCGTGGATGGCCCAGGAAAACGACTCCAATCCCGGAGGCGCACCTGGGTCGCTCATTGGTACCGGAAGAGGAGCCGGGGGCACCAACGACGCGACGGCAAGACCGAGGGAGAGAAGGGCTGTGAGAATCATCGATCCAGAAGACGCCGAAGCCTACCCCTGACCATGCTTTCTTGAAGCTGTGCTGCTGCCTGCGAGCAGTCGGCAAGGATCTCGCCGGAGCGGCGCCGGTTCTCCGGGTTCCTATGTCGTAACAACGGGGCCACGAGCTGGCCAAAGAGATCGGTTTGTCGGTCTGCAGCAAGCCGGATCCCACGCAGGTGGCGGGGCTCCAGGCCATGGACGAGCAGGCGATGGGCGGCTCTGGCGATCGACAGATCCGAATCGCGGAATACCTCGGTCCCGTCCGGGAGCTCCGACGGTTCCAGGATCCCCACCTCGATGAGGGCGTCGACATGGCTGGCGGAGAGCCCGGACGAGCGTATGAGCTCGGAGGCCGTCAGCGACACGCCTGAGGATGCGAAGTAGGTTTCAGGCGGCGGCCCCGTCTCGGGGGCAACCGGGGACTCCTCCCCAAGCTCCCATGCGGCAAGCTTCGACTTGATCACCTTCAACGGGAGGTAGTGGTCTCGCTGTTCTTGCAGCACGTACTCGACACGGCGGACGTCATCGTCGGTGAATATGCGGTACCCGCTCGATGACCGGCCCGGTTGGACCAAGCCCTGGGTTTCGAGAAAGCGAAGCTTGGAGACCGTCAGATCGGGGAAGTCGGGCTTGAGGAGGTTGATGACTTCGCCGATGCTGCGGGTTCTTGCTGCCCGTAGCGGCGACGCCCTCATTAAATATCCCCGCGCGCCACGATCAAATGAAACTTGCCGATGATGAGCTCGTCGTCTGCGTCGAGGACGGCCGAATCCGCCCACACACCGTTGACGTACGTCCCGTTGGTCGACCCGAGGTCTTCGATCCGGAGACCGGTCTCGTCGACGAAGAGCTTGGCGTGATGGCGTGACACCGTGACGTCGCCGAGGAAGATGTCGCAGTCACCACCGCGACCAACCAAGGTGTCCCCGGGCCCAAGCACATAGGTGAGCCCTGCCTGGGGGCCGGAATCCACGGTCAGTGCCCAGCCGAAGGCACCAGCGACGCTGCTCCCAGAACCCACCCCTGCCGGTTCTGCGGTCGGGTCGTAGATGACCGTCGGCTCGTGTTCGACGTGCTCGGGCCCGTCGTTGTCCGTCATGGGCGTATCGTACCCCAACCCTCGACCATTGATTGAGGGTTTCCTCGCGGGCTACTCGGCCTCGATCAGGGCGCGATAGGCGGCAGCGTCCATGAAGGAAGACAGATCGGGTTCGCCTCCCGGGTCGATGCGGGCGAACCATCCATCTCCGTATGGGTCGGAGTTGACCAGTTCCGGGGTGTCCATGAGGGCGTCGTTGACGGCTACGACCGTTCCCGCAACCGGCGCGTACACGTCGTTGACCGACTTTGTGGACTCGATTTCAGCGAAGCCTTCCCCGGCGGCCACGGATCGGTCCAGATCAGGCAGATCGACATACACAACGTCCCCCAGCGCATCTTGGGCAAAATCGGTGACGCCGACGCTGACGATGCCCGTGTCGTCGACGCGGACCCACTCGTGGTTCTTGGTGTAGCGCAGATCCTCTGGAACGTTCAACCGCGCCTCCTCGCTGGTGCGTAGCACCTTACCCTGGCGTCGATGGGGGCTCCTAGATCGCTATACCGTTCCCCGGCCTACGAACCTTCACCCGGCTTCGTTGGCCTTGATCGTGGCGAGAAGATCGCCGAAGTAGGCGATGCCGACGGCGTAGTAGAGCACGATCCCGACCAGGCCCACCACCGCGGCGGCCGACTCCAGCCACGCGAGCTCGAAACCAACGCCGATGTACAAGCCGACGATGGCGCTGTAGAGGAGAAGGGTCGCCAGCTTCCCCATCCGGCGAACGTCGAGGCGGGTCACGCCCTTGATCCATCCGTACGAAGCACCGACGGTGATGAGCACCTCGCGAAGAATGATCGCCCAACCCAGCCATCCCGGTAGAACTCCGGCAATGAGGCCGACGATGACGGCCACTGCGATGGCGATCCGGTCGGCGAGCGGATCGAGAAACTTTCCGACCTCTGACACCTGGTCGAGACGACGGGCAAGGTAGCCGTCGACCCAATCGGTCGCACCGATCAGGGCGATGAGCAGTCCGGCCAGTCCGATCTGGTCGATGGCGACGAGCCAGATGAACACGGGAACGAGAAGCAGCCGGACCACCGAGATCGCGTTCGGGATCGTTAGCGCGGATCGATCCATCGTCAGGTGACCCGAACGACGCGGAACCTCACCCTTGCCAGCTCTTTTTCCTCAAAATCGACGACGAAGGCGTATCCCTTGGCCTCGGGAAACTCGATGTTGTGGAACGGGCTGACGATGGGAACGATGCTCGTCGCCCCTGGAGGAAGGTTTGGTGGTGCTCCGACGCGCAACTTGCCCTTCGCCTCGACGTCCATTGACTCTCCGTCCTCATCGAAGAGCGATATGGAGATTTCTAGGTCGCGATGGCGCTCGTCTGGGTCAACTTCGGCAACCATCGCCAACGCCAGGGTCCGGTGAACGATGGGAAGGGTGCGCGCTGAAATCGTGTCGAATCCACCGCCGAGCACGAACAGCTTTCCGCCTTGCACCTGGGCAGCGTCCGCCAGCATCGCCGTGGTCAGCCTCACGGCTCGGCGCCCGAATCGTTCCGGAGACGGGCTTCGAGGTTGATGCGGTCGAGGTGGGTGACGCCCATTGCGTCAGACCATACACCGTGGGATCAACGGAAAGACTCGACGACGGGGCAGTCCTACGCCCTCCGGTTCCTCGGATTGGGAGCGAGAGGTGTCTTGCCGAAACTACCGATCAGTCGTCGTCCCTATCCTCTTGACGACGGTCCGCCCTCAGCCGTCGCCGATGCTGGTTGCGCCGCAGTCGCTCGTTGAGGAACAGCCCAAGGACGCCGATCCCGGCGACGATATATGCGACGGTGAACAGCTTGGCGGGGTCGGTGGTTGGCACGAGATCACCGAAACCGACGGTGGTCACGGCCACAACACTGAAGTAGAGGCTGTCGACCCAGCTCCAGCCCTCGAGGAAATGATATGAGACGGTCCCTGTGGTCACGACGGCCAGCGCTGCAGCGGAGATCACCTTGAAGGCGTGCTCGTCCCATACTTCAGCGGCTGCGCTGACTTCCGAATCAGGTTCGATTCCGCCCATCATGGGTTGACCCTACCTCGACGACATCGGGTTCGGCACCGTTGCGCTCACCGAAACCGGGCGACCTGTACCGTTTGGGGCCACAGGAGGTACCAGGTGGATAGCGCACTGGTTCGGGGCGTGCCCGACTCTTTCATCGATGCGCTCCGTGGGGGATCCGGCCCCGCGCTCGACGCCGATCTTGCCCGCGAACAGCACGGTGTCTACGTGGCGCTTCTCGAATCGGCCGGATATGCCATCGAGGCGGTTGCTGCTGATGAGCGCCACCCCGACAGTGTTTTCGTCGAAGACACCGCCGTGGTTGTGGGGTTGACGGCGGTCGTCGCACGTTCCGGCGCACCGACACGCCGCGGCGAGACCCCGCCCATCGCCGCTGCGCTTGCCTCTCGATTCTCGACAACAACGATCGAGCCCCCTGGCACACTGGACGGCGGGGACGTCATGCAGATCGGCGGGTCGGTGTACGTCGGACGCTCACGACGGACCAACCGAAACGGTATCGACCAGTTGGCCGCGATCTGTGCGACGCTCGACATCCCGGTGACGACTGTCGACGTTCATGACGCGCTGCACCTGAAGTCAGTAGTGCTACCCCTCGATGACGAGGCCGTGCTGACCACGCCGAACAGCGTCGACGAACAAGCCCTGAAGGACCTTCTGATCCTGTACGAGGCGGAATCAGAACACCGCCGCTGCTCTGCGCTGCCGATGCGGGATGGGCGGTTGATGGTCACCGCCAACGCTCCTGCCACCGCCGATATGCTGGCCAAGGCCGGTTACAGCGTCGTTCCGATCGACGTCTCGGAGCTGCAGGCGGCGGATGGCGGATTGACCTGTCTTTCGATCGTATTCCGCGAGCCGTGACCGGTTGCGCAAGCGAGGTGCTTCCAGATCGAGCACATGGATCCGGATACGCGCCGCGCGGTTTCATCTACAGTGCGACCGTTCCAGCTACCCGGAGGGTGTGCGATGACGCAGTTCATGATGGTCTACAAAGGTGAGGCCACCGACATGGCCGACATGAGCGAAGAAGAGGGTGCCGCGGTCATGGCGAAGTGGGCCACGTGGATGGAGAAGGTAGGGCCAGCTCTCAGCGACATCGGTACCCCATTCGGTCCAGCGAGCTCAGTCGTCGACGACGGGACCTCCGGGACCGCGCTGTCGCTCACCGGCTACTCGATCGTTGAGGCCGACGACATGAACTCGGCACGGGCGCTGGCCGACGGCCATCCGTACCTCAGCGAAGGCAAGGGCGACTACGCCATAGACATCTTCGAGCTGATGCCGGTTCCGTTCGAGGAATAATCACTGCCCACGATTCCTCTGATTGCTAGGGGGGTTGGCCGCTGGTGGTGTAGGTGTGTCCGAGTTTGCTGTACCACTGGTGGTCGCCGTTGGGGAGGGGTTGGTGTTCCCAGCCCGCTTGATGTTTGATCCGATGGTCGTGTCGGCACAACGGTGCGAGATTGTCGATGCCGGTGGCTCCGCCATCGACCCATCGGATTCGATGGTCCAGGTCGCAGTCCGTGGCAGGCATGCGACACCCAGGAAAGATGCAAGTCTGATCGCGGGTTTCGACAGTTCGGCGTTGGTTGGCGGTGGGGCGACGCCGGGTGGTCCCGTTATAGAGGGGTCGGCCGGTGGCGGGGTCCGTGATCGTGTAGCGCCATTCGGCATGCTCTTGT
The DNA here is from genome assembly GCA_022566415.1 of Acidobacteriota bacterium. GTDB lineage: Bacteria > Actinomycetota > Acidimicrobiia > Spongiisociales > UBA5794 > JACZST01. Next base: position 1,702 of record JADFIY010000033.1, on the reverse strand, counting down.
TCTGTGGTGACCTGTCTGGCGATGTCAGCAACGACGGGCCCGTAGCCGGCGAGCTCGCCAGGGTGCTCCGTCAAGCCGGCGAGGGTGTCGAGATCCACGTGGAGATCGACCACACCACGGCTACTGGGTTCGGCTTTGTGGGCCTTTCCCATGAGCAGGTCTAGGAATATGTCGGCGCGGATTTGATCCATCGACCGGGACTCGCCTGAGGTGTTCAAGCTCCGGGCGAGCCGATTGATCCGGCGAGATACCGTCGTGACCCGATGCGGTGGCAGGTCCAATCCGAGCAGGTTCGCCGTCCCCGACGTGCTGGCTTCAGCAACCACCCGCCGGTCGCCAACGGCTTGTTCGTAACGGTGTTGGGCATGTTCGGGGTCGGCTTCCATCCCCAACCGGTCAAGCCGGGCGCGTAACTGACCGGTGGTCAACCCCGAAGCGTGTTCGATGATCCGGTCCACGGCGTCTCGGGCGACACTCACCGGGAGGTGCAAGGTGCCATCGGCGATCGTTTTCGCTCGCCGCACATCGATCTCTCCCTTTGCCAGGGCTGCCCATACCCGAGGCAGACGCTGCCTCAGTTCCAAAGCAAAACCCAACTCGGCATCTGCAGCGCGCCGCGTCAACCGCAAGGCAACACGAATCTCAGCAGCCGCGGCCTCTCCGCCCAACTGCGGATCGTCATCCTCACTATTTGTCATCGCGTCGGCCACCGAAGCCATCGATTCATAAACCTGGGCGTTGTAGTACGACGCCATCCGTTGCCGGGCTCGCATCACCACGATCTGGTCGTGGGCGGACACTCTCGTGACGTCGATCCCACCGAGGTACGCGGCGAGATGCATGCCAGGCTCCATGTCATCGAGGCCGGGTGGTATCGGGCGATATCTAGTATCGAACATATGTTCGATGATACACCAGACCCCCGACAGAAATCAAGAGATCAACCGTGCTCTACCGACAAGAAATCTGACACCAGGTTGGCGAAGGTCTCCGGCTTGTCGACCCAGGGGTGGTGACCTGATCCTTCGATGTTGACGTGACGGCCGTCTGGGAAGCAAGCCGCCCAGGCGTCTCCAGGATTCACGCCGGTCGCGGCATCGAACTCACCGGTGACGACCAGTACCGGAGCCTCGACGAGCTCGAGCCGGGCCCGCACCTCCCGTCCATGGACCTCGGCCTGCCAAAACAATCTCGATGCGTCCATGTTTTCTGGCTTCATCTTGGCCGCGTGTGCTTGCTCCCGCTCACCCCACTGAGCGTACAAAGCGGGAGCGATTGCACCGAGCAGACCCGGGATCTCGTCGGGGTCCGGTCCATTGTCGAGTCGTCTCTGGGCCGACATCACCGTCGGGTACCAAGGTTCAACGCTCCGGTTGTTGAGGATCCGTCGGGTGTCGGCTTCGATCTCGTCGTAGAGCCATCGGTTTGGTGCCACCATGACGAAGGCTTGCAGTCGATCCGGGTGCGTCGCCGCGTAGACAAGAGCTGTTGTGCAAGCAGCCGAGTGGGCGAGCATCGTCATCTTCTCGAGGCCGCCACTCACGGTCAAGGGTGACATGAGACGAATTGTCTCCGCGCTCGCCGGCCTTAGCACCCACGAGCTCGAGGAGATCCTCACGTCCTACGAGTAGCGCCGATCAACAAATCCAGCACAAGGTCGATCACTTCGCCGGGTGCGCGATATTCCCATACGCTCGGTATC